>DOWQ01000553.1 GCA_003519485.1 Streptomyces sp.
TTCAAATCCTGTCCCCGCTACTGAATCCAGCAGGCCCGGTGCTTTCCGCACCGGGCCTGCTGCGTTGCGTCGGGGCGCGGGTCGAAAGCGGCGCCCGGCCCACCCTCGGAGGGCGGGACAGGCGCGGCTTTCGCCACCGGGTCGGGCCTAGGACGCCTGGCGGGCCGCCCGGCGGGCGAGCAGGGCCTGGCGCCGCTCGTCGAACTTCGTGGCCTGCTCGTCGAGGCCGTCCATGAACATCCCGAGCTCCTGCTGCGCCTTGAGGCCGTCCGGGCCGAGACCGGAGATCTCGAGCACCTTGAGGTAGCGCAGCACCGGCTGGATGACGTCGTCGTGGTGGATGCGGAGGTTGTAGATCCCGCCGATGGCCATCTGGGCGGCGGCGCGTTCGAAGCCGGGCATGCCGTGGCCGGGCATCCGGAAGTCGACGACGACGTCGCGGACCGCGGCCATGGTCTGGTTCGGGGCCAGCTCGAACGCCTTGCCGAGCAGGTTCCGGTAGAAGACCATGTGCAGGTTCTCGTCGGTCGCGATCCGGGCCAGCATCCGGTCGCAGACCGGGTCGCCCGAGTGGTGGCCGGTGTTGCGGTGCGAGATCCGGGTCGCAAGCTCCTGGAAGGCGACGTACGCGACCGAGTGCAGCATGCTGTGCCGGTTGTCGGACTCGAAACCCTCCGACATGTGTGCCATCCGGAAGCGCTCCAGCTCCACCGGGTCGACGGCCCGCGTGGTGAGCAGGTAGTCCCGCATGGCGATGCCGTGCCGGCCCTCCTCGGCGGTCCAGCGGTGCACCCAGGTGCCCCAGGCGCCGTCGCGGCCGAAGAGGGTCGCGATCTCGTGGTGGTAGCTGGGGAGGTTGTCCTCGGTGAGGAGGTTGACGACGAGGGCGATCCGGCCGATGTTGCTGACCTTGGACTGCTCCAGGGACCAGGCTTCGCCGCCCATGGGCCCGTCGAAGTTCCGGCCCTCGCTCCACGGCACGTACTCGTGCGGCATCCATTCCTTGGCGACCTTGAGATGCCGGTTCAGCTCGGTCTCGACGACCTCCTCCAGCGCGTGGAGCAACCGGGCGTCGCTCCACCCCTCGGAACCGACGAGGGGGGCGGGGGACATGGTCACAGCAACTCCTGGGGGACGGGAGATACACCTACGGCTCCGTAGGTTACGAGACCGTAGGTTAAGGCTCGGATAAGGGGGCAGCCAAGTGCCTGGCCGTTATTTTCGACTTTGCACCATTTTGCCCGGCGGGATCATTCGTACAGATCACGTAGCCGTACAGAGAGACATGTCACACACCCCTCCATCTTCTCGAACTCGCCGATATCGACGGGAACGGGTTCATAGCCCAGTTCGGAGAACAGCTCGGCGGTCTTCGGGGCGCTCGACGCCATCAGCAGCCGGCCGCCGCCCAGCAGCACCACATGCGCCCCGGCCTCCTCGGGCACCGGCAGGAAGTGGGGGAAGACCGACGGGTCCTCAACGAGCGGCGGGTGGCCGATCACCGTGCCGTCCGGCAGCGCGGTGACGGCGGTCTTGAGATGCAGCACCGTGCTGTTGGGCACGGCGACCACGCGCGCATCCAGCGGTTCGAACACGGCCCGCAGCTGCTGCACCCCGGCCGCGTTCGTACGGCCGCCGCGGCCGACATAGATCGTGTTCCCGACCTTGAGCACGTCGCCGCCGTCGAGTGTCCCCGGCTCCCAGACCCAGTTCACCGAGCAGCCCAGCCGGGCCACGGACTCCTCGACGGCCGCGGTCTCCGGCTTGCGGGAGTCCGCGCCGGGGCGGGCGATGAGCGCGACGTTCCGGAAGACGACCACGGTGTCCTCGACGAACACGCCGTCGGGGCAGTCGTCGGCCGGCTCGGTCTCGACCGTCTCCCAGCCGTGCGTGCGCAGCGCCTCCGCGTAGCCTGCCCACTGCTCCAGGGCGAGCATCGCGTCGACGGGCGACCGTTCGATATGGGTGACGAGACCCTCCGCGATACGCGGGCTGGGGCGGCGGATCAGCGCCTTCTTGCTGGGCACGGCGGCTCCTACTCGGTTCTCGGGTGGCTCCGGGGGCGGACGGGCGGCGGGACGGTTCCGTACGGGCGCCGGAGGGCTTCCGGGCCGGCGGCGGAGAGCGGCGGGCGGGCGGCGGGGTGCACGTGCGGCGCGGACGGCGGTCGAGTGGGCGGGTGGTGCGACGTGTCCCATCCTCGCCCCTGACCTCCGCGCAGGGCCACGGGGGGAGGCCCGGCGATCGGCCGGCCGTACGGATCGGGGTCGGCGGGACAGCGGACGGTCGTACGGATGACTGCGGGGGGACACCGGACGGTCCTGCCTCGCTGACCCGGCTCGGGGGTCCGGGCGCGGCCCGTCCTGGCCCGGGCTGTGCAAGCTGGGTTTGCCCGAGCCGGGTCTGACCCGGCTCGGGTTGTCCCGGCTCCGCCGGACCCGGCTCGGCTTCACCCGTTACGGTTCGGCGCCGCCTTGGTCCGCCGCCCGGGCCTGCTGCCCGCCGCTCGCCGCCGGGGTCCGGCCGCCCGCGGGTTCCGGCCGTCAGCCCTCGTTCCGCAGCCAGCCGCCGCTGTCCGCCCAGTAGCCGTACTCCGGCTGTCCCTCGGCGCGGCTCGTCCGGAACGGGTCACCGCCGTCATCGATCCGTACGGTGCCCTTGCGGCCACCGCTGGACCAGTCGAGCTCCAGATACCACTGGCAGTCGCAGCCCTCCGTGCGGGCGAACACCCGGAGGACCAGCGAGTCCTTGGGCGACACCTGGTACGGCAGCCGGACGGCGGGCAACTTCTCGCCGCGATCGCCGTCGAAGCCGTCGGTGGGGCGGGCGAGGGGCCGGTCGGCGTCGAGGTCCACGTCGAAGGAGGCGGGGGTCAGGGAGCCGCCGCAGCCGTTCGCCATGGCGAAGGACGACCAGCCGAGCGGGGCGCGCCGGCCGACGACCCGCACATGCAGGTCCTGGAGCACGACGACGGCGTCCGCGGCCACGCCCTGCACGGTCACCTCGACGTTCGTCCTGCCGCCGTGCACGCCACCCTGCTCGGCGGCCCAGGCCGCCGCGTCCTGCTCGACGGGCGGCGGCGGAACCCGGGACGGCGGGCGGTCGATGAGATAGCGGTGGTCGCAGCCGTTCGCCCAGACGTGCGAGCGCGTGGTCAGCGTCAACGGCACGGCGCCGGTGTCCCGGCCGCCGTCCCCCGTGCCGGCGGTGCCGCTGTCGCC
>DOWQ01000516.1 GCA_003519485.1 Streptomyces sp.
CGCGGTGCCGTTGCGCGCCGGGGCACGCGCGGCGGGCGGCTGTCCACCGGCGGACTCGGGCAGCGGGGCGGAGAGGATCGCGGCGATCTCCGGACGCGGCGCGGGCTGCGGCGGACAGGGGCCGCCGAAGTCCTTGGCCCGGACGGCCCGGGTGATCCAGGTACGGTCCAGCACCCGGCGCTCGTCCGCCTCGGCGACGAGGTCCTCGGACTGGTTGTAGTCGCCGTCCGCGGCCTGCACGGCCCAGAGGTGCACGGCGACGCCGTGCTCCTTGGCCGACATCAGACCGGGCAGCAGATCGCCGTCACCGGTGACCAGCACGATGTCGGAGCAGGCGCGGTTGCGGGCGAGCTCGGTCAGCTCGGCGTGCATGGCCGCGTCGACGCCCTTCTGCGCCCAGCGGCCGTCGCTGCGGGTCAGGGCGCCCAGCCGGACGGTGACCCGCGGCATCACGCGCAGCCGCCGGTGTTCCGGCTGCGGTACGCGGTCGGGGGCGCCGTCGAACCAGTAGATGCGCAGCAGCGGCCGCTCGGTGTCGGCCTCGGCGCGTTCTCGCAGATTCTGGACGAGGGCCAGGTGGTCCACGGTGATGCGGGACCGGGCGGGTTCTCCGGCGAGCAGGCTCGCGGCGGCGCCCAGCAGGTAGCCGGCGTCCACCAGGACGACGCAGCGGTCCACGGTCCACCCTCTTTCCTGTTTCCGTCGCCCACGGAACGGGTTCCGCTTCGGGTTTCCTCCCGAGTCTGCCCGACGGTGCGGGCGTTATCTGCCGAACTGGATCACCGGCGTGGCGTGGCAACGGCCCAGTGAGGCGATGTCCCGGCTCACTGACGGTAATTGCCCGAAATGCGATGCTTGTCGGCTCATGCCAGGGTGAGGAGCAACGGCGCCCCCGTCCCCGTTCAGGGCCGCCGGCCCAGGTCCCCGGACCCCCAGGAGGCACGATCATGGGCAAGAACAAGAACCGAGATCGCAAGCAGCAACAGCAGGCTCGCGCGGCCGAGAGCAGCGAGGAGCAGGCCAAGAACACGTCCATGGAGGCGCAGGACCGGCAGCAGACGCTGGCCCAGGGCAGCCCCCGGGACGTCGCACGGAAGCACCAGCGGCGCTTCGGCCACAACTGAGGCCGGCGGCCGAGCGAACGCGGGGTGCGCCCGGACTCCGGGCGCACCCCGCACGCGTGCGCAGAGTTTCAGCCGGTCAGGCAGGACGCCCCGAGGAGCACCTTGAGGTCGCCGAAGAGGGCAGGGTCGGCGGTGACCCGGTGCCGGTCGAGCCGGAGGACGGTGGTCTTCCGGGCGCCCTGGAGCCGGATCCGCACCTCGGTGGAGCCGCGGTGCTGGGTGAGCACATCGCCGAGCTTCTCGACCAGCGGCGGGGTGACCCGCACGGTGGGGATGGTGATCGTCACGGGAGAGTTGGCGGATGCCTCGGAGAGGTCGGGGACCATCATCTCCATGGCGACCAGCCGAGGCACGTCCTCGCGCTTGTCGAGCCTGCCCTTCACGAAGACGACGGTGTCCTCGACGAGCTGGGTGGACACCAGCTGGTAGGTCGCGGGGAAGAACATGCAGTCGATCGAGCCGGCGAGGTCCTCGACGGTGGCGATGGCCCAGGCGTTGCCCTGCTTGGTCATCTTCCGCTGGAGGCCGGAGATGATGCCGCCGATGGTGACGATGGCGCCGTCGGAGTGCTCGCCGCTGGTCAGCTGGGAGATGGAGGCGTCGGACTTCTCGTTCAGCACGTGCTCGATGCCGAAGAGCGGGTGGTCGGAGACGTAGAGGCCGAGCATCTCGCGCTCCTGGGCGAGCAGATACGCCTTGTCCCATTCGATGTCGGAGAACTCGACGTCGAGACCGAATCCGGGGGTGTCGTCGGCTCCGTCGTCGCCCAGGCCGCCGAAGAGGTCGAACTGTCCCTCGGCCTCCTTGCGCTTGACCTGGACGACGTTGTCGATCATCGGCTCGTGGTGCGCGGTGAGGCCCTTGCGGGTGTGACCCAGCTCGTCGAAGGCGCCGGCCTTGATCAGGGACTCGACGGTCCGCTTGTTGCAGACGACGGCCTCGACCTTGTCCAGGAAGTCCGGGAAGGAGGCGTACTTCCCCTTGGCTTTGCGGGTCTTGACGATCGAGTCGACGACGTTCTGGCCGACGTTGCGGACGGCGGTCAGGCCGAAGACGATCGTGTCGTCACCGCGCGGCGTGAAGTTGGCCTCGGACTCGTTGACGTCCGGCGGCAGCACCCTGATGCCCATCCGGCGGCACTCGTTGAGATAGACCGCCGACTTGTCCTTGTCGTCCCGGACGGAGGTCAGCAGGCCGGACATGTATTCGGCGGGGTAGTTGGCCTTCAGGTAGGCCGTCCAGTACGACACCAGGCCGTACGCGGAGGAGTGCGCCTTGTTGAAGGCGTATCCCGCGAACGGGACCAGGACGTCCCACACCGCCTGGATCGCCTCGTCGGAGTAGCCGCGCTCGCGGCAGCCGTCCCGGAAGGGGATGAACTCCTTGTCCAGGACCTCCTTCTTCTTCTTGCCCATCGCCCGGCGGAGCAGGTCGGCCTGGCCGAGGGAGTAGCCGGCGAGGACCTGGGCGGCCTTCTGCACCTGCTCCTGGTAGACCACCAGGCCGTGGGTGATCCCCAGGACCTCCTTGAGCGGCTCCTCCAGCTCCGGGTGGATCGGGGTGATCTCCTGCTGGCCGTTCTTCCGGAGGGCGTAGTTGATGTGCGAGTTCATACCCATCGGGCCCGGCCGGTAGAGGGCCGAGACGGCGGAGATGTCCTCGAAGTGGTCGGGCTTCATCATGCGCAGCAGCGAGCGCATCGGGCCCCCGTCGAACTGGAAGACGCCGAGCGTGTCGCCGCGGCAGAGCAGCTCGAAGGTCTTCGGGTCGTCCAGCGGCAGATCCAGCAGCTTGAGGTCGATGCCCTTGTTCTTCTGGATCAGCTTGACCGCGTCGTCCATGATCGTGAGGTTGCGGAGGCCCAGGAAGTCCATCTTGAGCAGGCCGAGGTCCTCACAGGTGGGGTAGTCCCACTGGGTGATGGTGACCCCGTCGCTGTGCCGCACCCAGACCGGTACATGGTCGGTGATCGTCTCGCTGGACATGATCACGCCGGCCGCGTGCACGCCCATCTGCCGGACCAGGCCCTCGACGCCCTTGGCGGTGTCGATGACCTTCTTCACGTCCGGCTCGTTCTCGTACATCGCCCGGACCTCGCCCGCCTCGCTGTAGCGGGGGTGCTTGGGGTCGGTGATGCCGGCCAGGTTGATGCCCTTGCCCATGACGTCGGCGGGCATCGCCTTGGTGATCCGGTCGCCCATGGCGTACGGGTAGCCCAGGACGCGGGAGGAGTCCTTGATGGCGTTCTTGGCCTTGATGGTGCCGTAGGTGCCGATCATGGCGACCTTGTCGGCGCCGTACTTCTCGGTGACGTACCTGATCACCTCGGAGCGCCTGCGCTCGTCGAAGTCGATGTCGACATCGGGCATGGAGACGCGCTCCGGGTTGAGGAAGCGCTCGAAGATCAGGCCGTGCTCGATCGGGTCGAGGTCGGTGATGCCCATGGCGTACGCCACGATCGCGCCGGCCGCCGAGCCTCGGCCGGGGCCGACCGCGATGCCGTTGTTCTTCGCCCACATGATGAAGTCCGCGACCACCAGGAAGTACCCGGGGAACCCCATCTGGATGATGATGTCCATTTCGTACTCGGCCTGCTTCTGCCGGTCCTCCGGCACCCCGCCCGGATACCGGCGGGCCATCCCCCGCCGGACCTCCTCGCGGAACCAGGTCACCTCGGTGTAGCCCTCGGGGACGTCGAAGCGGGGCATCAGGTCGCGCTTCTCGAACCAGCCGGTGTCGTCGATCTGCTGGGCGACCAGCAGGGTGTTGGCGCATCCCTGCTGCCAGGCGTCCGAGGAGTCGATGGCGTACATCTCCTCCGTGGACTTGAGGTAATACCCCGTGCCGCCGAACCGGAAGCGGTCCGGGTCGGAGAGGTTCTTGCCGGTCTGGATGCACAGCAGGGCGTCGTGCGCCGAGGCCTCGGCCGAGTAGGTGTAGTGCGAGTCGTTGGTGACCAGTGGCGGGATGCCGAGCTTCTGGCCGATCTCCAGCAGACCTTCGCGGACCCGCTTCTCGATGTCCAGGCCGTGGTCCATCAGCTCCAGGAAGTACCGCTCCTTGCCGAAGATGTCCTGGTACTCGGAGGCGGCCTTCAGCGCCTCGTCGAAGTGGCCGAGCCGGAGCCGGGTCTGCACCTCGCCGGAGGGGCAGCCGGTGGAGGCGATCAGGCCCTCGGCGTGCCGGGCGATGACCTCCTTGTCCATCCGGGGCCACTTGGTCAGCCAGCCCTCGGCGTAGGCGTCGGAGGAGAGCCGGAAGAGATTGTGCAGGCCGGTCTTGCTGGCCGCCCAGATCGTCTTATGGGTGTAACCACCGGAACCGGACACATCGTCCCGCTTCTGGTGCGGCTGGCCCCACTGGATGCGCCGCTTGTTCCGGCGGGACTCGGGGGCTACGTACGCCTCGATGCCGATGATCGGGGTGATGCCGGCGGCCGTCGCCTGCTGGTGGAAGTCGTACGCGCCGTGGAGGTTCCCGTGGTCCGTCATGGCGATGTGCGACATGCCCATCTCCTGGCACGCCGCGAACATGTCCTTGAGCCGCGCGGCACCGTCCAGCAGGGAGTACTGGGTGTGGACGTGCAGGTGCGTGAAGGGCGGCTTGGTCACGGTGGAAGACCTCCGGCAAAACGGTCGGCGACGGTCGGCGCTCATGCTGGCGACGGGACCGAAGTCTACGTCCGCCGGCTGACAGCGGGCGGGCACTCGGGAGTAGCCTCACGCGTTGTCCACACGGAAGATCCCAAACCGCCCGACCACCCCAGGAGGCCCACCGCGATGTCGCTCCAGCAGGCACTCACCGCCAAGGCAGAACAGCGCGGAGAGGAGATCCTCGGCGTCTTCGGCACTGCCTTCGGCGAGCTGCTGGCCGCTGACCCCGCCGCCTTCCGGGTCAAGTTCCGGAAGATGGCGGCCTCGTCCTTCGCCTTCTACCGCGGCACGGCGAGCCTGTTCTACCGCGACCTCCGGGACGAGCGGGACGCCGGCCCGTATCTGGACGAGCGCACCTCCCGGGTGTGGATCCACGGCGATCTGCACGCCGAGAACTTCGGCACCTACATGGACGCCAACGGCCGCCTGGTCTTCAACGTCAACGACTTCGACGAGGCCTATGTGGGGCCCTTCATCTGGGACCTGAAGCGGTTCGCCGGCTCCGTCGCGCTGATCGGCTACACCAAGGCGCTCAGCGACGAGATGATCACGGATCTGGTACGGATCTACGCCGCCGCCTACCGCGAGCGGATCCACGCGCTCGCCACCGGCGCCAAGAACGAGGAAGTGCCGCCGTTCACCCTGGACACCGCCGACGGCCCGCTCCTCGGCGCCCTGCGCACGGCCCGCTCGCTCACCCGCTTCTCGCTGCTCGACTCGATGAGTGAGATCCGCGACTTCGAGCGGCGCTTCGCCCCGGGCGGCGGCACCATCGAGCTCGACGCGGCGACCCGCTACAAGGTCCTCGCCGCCTTCGACGGTTATCTGGAGACCCTCCCCGAGTCCAGCCTCTCCCGGCCGGACTCCTACCGCGTCAAGGACGTCGTCGGCCGCCGCGGCATCGGGATCGGCAGCGCGGGCCTGCCCTCGTACAACATCCTGCTGGAGGGCAACAGCGACGCCCTGGAGAACGACGTCGTGATCTACCTCAAGCAGGCGCAGACCCCGGCCGTGTCCGCGTACATCACCGACGGACACGTCCGCGGCTACTTCGAGCACGAGGGGCACCGCACGGTCATCTCGCAGCGCGCGCTCCAGGCGCACGCCGACCCGTGGCTGGGCTGGACCGAGCTGGACGGTTCCGGGCAGCTGGTCGCCGAGGTCTCGCCGTACGCCGTCGACCTCGACTGGTCCGACATCGACGAGCCGGCCGAGATCGCCCAGGTCGTCGCCGACCTCGGCCGGGNNGTGCCGTTCTCCACGGAGCGCGCCATCGACGCGGCCATCGCCGCCGACGAGGAGGGCTTCGCCGGGCTGCTGGTGGACTTCGCACACTCCTACGGCGGCCGGGCCCGGGCCGACCATCAGATCTTCGTCGACCTGTTCCGTAACGGACGCATTCCGGGTCTGCGGCAGGAGGGCTCCGTCTAGACCTTCTTAGCCCGCGCTTAGCCGCGGCCATGGCACACTTTCCGCCGATGGACGTATCGGGAGCACAGCTGAGGACGCTGCGCGCGGCGCTGTTCACGGCGCTGTGCGTGACCTTGTCCACGGCCGCGCACGTGCTGCTGACCGGGATGCCGCTGCCGGTGGCCCCGGTCGCGGCGGTCTCCGCCGCGGTGTTCCCGCTCGCGTACGCACTTGCCGGCCGGGAGCGCGGCTTCGGGTCGATCGCCGCGCTGCTCGTCCCGCTGGAACTGGCGGCCGACACGGTCTTCACCATCGGCCAGCACGCCTGTTACGGCCCGGCCGGCGGCCCGGTGACCGGCCCGCTGCACTCGGTGGGCCTGGACTTTCTCTGCGGCGGCGGCGTCGGCACCCCGCTGGCCCGGATGGCGGGCCAGGACAGCGCCGCCCATCTGCCGGTGCCCGCCGACGCGGCCGCCCCCTG
>DOWQ01000198.1 GCA_003519485.1 Streptomyces sp.
CACAGCGCCACAGCGCCACCGCGCCGACGGCTTGCGGCCGCCGCGGACCGTTCGCCCCCTGAGGAGCTGCCCGCCCGACGGCGGCACAGAGGCGCCCCCGCACGCGTATCGCGTACGGGGGCGCCTCTTGCAGGTGCAGGTGGTCCGCCGCTGTCTCCAGCGGCCTCCGCGCGGCCTCCGCCGGTCAGGCGAAGGGGTCGAACCCCCGGTAGTCCTCGTCCGCCTCGTCGCGCTCCGCCTCGCGGTCGCGGCGGCGGATGGCCGCCGGGCGCGGGATCTCCAGGCGGTGGTCCTCGCCGCGACGGCTGAGCATCTCCGCCCCGGCGGCCATCGTCGGCTCCCAGTCGAAGACGACCGCGTTCTCCTCATCGCCGATCGCCACGGCGTCGCCCGCGCGGGCACCCGCCTTGGCCAGCGCGCTCTCGACCCCGAGCCGGTTGAGCCGGTCAGCGAGGTAACCGACGGCCTCGTCGTTGCTGAAGTCGGTCTGGCGGACCCAGCGCTCGGGCTTCTCGCCCCGCACCCGGAAGAGCTCCTCGCCCTCCTTGGTGACGGTGAAGCCGTGGTCGTCCACCGCCCTCGGGCGGATGACGATGCGGGTCGCCTCGTCCTTCGGCTTCGCCGCGCGGCCCTCGGCGACCATGGCGGCGAGGGCGAAGGACAGCTCCTTCAGGCCCTGCCGGGAGACCGCCGAGGCCTCGAAGACCTGGTAGCCACGGGCCTCCAGGTCCGGCCGGATGATGTCCGCGAGATCCTGGCCGTCCGGGATGTCGATCTTGTTCAGGACGACGACGCGCGGACGGTTCTCCAGGCCGGCGCCGTACTCCGCGAGCTCGGCCTCGATGACGTCGAGGTCGGAGACCGGGTCACGGTCGGACTCCAGCGTCGCCGTGTCCAGCACGTGCACCAGCACCGAGCAGCGCTCGACGTGTCGCAGGAACTCCAGGCCGAGGCCCTTCCCCTGGCTGGCGCCCGGGATCAGGCCGGGGACGTCCGCGACCGTGTAGACGGTCGATCCCGCGGTCACCACGCCGAGGTTCGGGACCAGGGTGGTGAAGGGGTAGTCGGCGATCTTCGGCTTGGCGGCCGAGAGCACCGAGATGAGCGACGACTTGCCGGCGCTCGGGTAGCCGACGAGGGCCACGTCCGCGACGGTCTTGAGCTCGAGGACGACCTCCCCGCTCCGGCCGGGCTCGCCGAGCAGCGCGAACCCGGGCGCCTTGCGGCGGGCCGAGGCCAGCGCGGCGTTGCCGAGGCCGCCGCGGCCGCCCTGCGCGGCGACGTACGAGGTGCCCTCGCCGACGAGGTCCGCGAGGACGTTCCCGTCCTTGTCCATGACGACGGTGCCGTCCGGGACCGCCAGCACGAGGTCGTCGCCGTCCTTGCCGGAGCAGTTGCCGCCCTCGCCGGGCTTGCCGTTGGTGGCCTTGCGGTGCGGTGAGTGGTGGTATTCGAGGAGCGTGGTGACCGACTGGTCGACGACCAGGGTCACATCGCCGCCACGGCCGCCGTTGCCGCCGTTCGGGCCGCCGAGCGGCTTGAACTTCTCCCGGTGCACGGAGGCGCAGCCGTGGCCCCCGTTACCCGCGGCGACATGCAGCTCGACGCGGTCCACGAAGGTGGTCATACGGGGTGCCTCCTGCTGTGCGTACCGGCCTTCCGGCCTGGTGACGGGATGTCCTGCTGTTCGGCTCGCCGTACGGAGCACGGGAGCCTGGATACGGAGCCGGCGTAACGGAGCCGGCTGCCGCCGTGGGCCGCAGCCGCTCGCGCCGTACCGCTTCGGTACGGGCGTACGACTGTGACAACACGCCGAGGGCGGACCGGCTTCCCGGCGCGAGCTGTGTGCTGCGCTACGGGAAGGGCGGCCCGCCCTCGGTGGTGTTCTTTGTCGTCCGGGACTGATTACTCAGCAGCCGGGACGATGTTCACGACCTTGCGACCACGGCTGCTGCCGAACTCGACCGCACCGGCGGCGAGGGCGAACAGCGTGTCGTCGCCACCACGGCCGACACCGCTGCCGGGGTGGAAGTGGGTGCCACGCTGGCGGACCAGGATCTCACCGGCGTTGACGAGCTGACCGCCGAAGCGCTTCACGCCGAGCCGCTGAGCATTGGAGTCGCGACCGTTCCGAGTGGACGATGCGCCCTTCTTGTGTGCCATGTCTTCTCAGTCCCTTACTTCGCAGCCGTGGGGATGCCGGTGATCTTCAACGCCGTGTACTGCTGGCGGTGGCCCTGCCGCCGGCGGTAACCGGTCTTGTTCTTGTACCGAAGAATGTCGATCTTGGCACCCTTGTGGTGGTCCACGAGCTCGGCCTGGACCTTGATGCCGTTCAGCACCCACGGGTCGCTGGTGACGGCGTCGCCGTCGACCAGGAGCAGGGTCGAGAGCTCGACCGTGTCGCCGACCTTGCCGGTGGGAATCTTGTCAACCTCAACGATGTCGCCGACAGCAACCTTGTGCTGGCGACCACCGCTGCGCACGATGGCGTACACGCGGATCTCACTCTCTGCTCGCTACGGACCCTTGATGCCAGCCGCTCACGTGGTGCGGATCCTCTGGATCCGTCCCGCGATATCCGGAAGGACGAGCGGCCTCCCCCGGCCGAGGGGCCAGGAGGGTGTTTGCTCAGGGGTTAGGCGTACACACGCCGACTCTCAAGATTACGGGGCGCCGACACCGCCGGTCAAACCGGCCCCCCGGCCCCCACCGGACCCGACCGGACCCGACCGGGCCGGCGCCCCTTCCCCGAGGGAGGGAGCGCCGGCCCGGCGGACGGCGTACTGCTTACGACTCGTCCGGCGTCGTCGCCACGGAGGCCGCCGTCTTGTCCGTCCCGGCCGCCTTCTTCGGCGCCCGCTTCGCCGGCGCCTTCGCCGCCTTCGCCGGTGCCTTCTTGGCCGGGGCCTTCTTGGCGGGAGCCGCCTTCTTCGCCGGCGCAGCCTTCTTCGCGGGAGCTGCCTTCTTGGCCGGGGCCTTCTNNGCCGGCTTCTCGGCCGCCTTCTCGGCGGCCTTCTTCCCGGTCGACTTCTTCGTGGCGGCCTTCTTCGCCGCCGCCTTCTTCGCCGTCTTCTTCGCCGGGTCCACCGCCGTGTCGGACTCCGGCTGCTCCGGGCCGAGGA
>DOWQ01000201.1 GCA_003519485.1 Streptomyces sp.
GTACCGGCTCCTGCTGGTCTTCGCGCTGTTCACGGCGGCCGCCTCCGCCGTCTACCTCGTCAACGACGCGCGCGACGCCGAGGCCGACCGCGCCCACCCCGACAAGTGCCGCCGCCCCGTCGCCGCCGGGCAGGTGCCGGTGACCGCCGCCTACGTCACCGGCGGGGTGCTCGCGGTGTGCGCGCCCGTCGCCGCGGCCGTGCTGTGCAACGCGGCCACCGCCGGGCTGCTGGCCGCGTACCTCCTCATGCAGTTCGCGTACTGCGTGACCCTCAAGCACGTCCTGGTCCTCGACCTGGTCATCGTGACCACCGGCTTCCTGATCCGCGCGATGACCGGCGGCGTCGCCCTCGCCATCCCGCTCTCCCGCTGGTTCCTCATCACGGCCGGCTTCGGGGCGCTCTTCATGGTCGCGGCCAAGCGCTACTCCGAGGCCCTGCGGATGGCGGACCGCAAGGGCGCCACCCGCGCGCTGCTCAACGAGTACACCACCGGCTATCTGCGGTTCGTCTGGCAGCTGGCCGCCGGAGTCGCCGTCCTCGCCTACTGTCTGTGGGCACTGGAGGACGCCGGCGCGGCGGACGGCGGACTGCTGCCCTGGCGGCAGCTGTCCATGGTGCCGTTCATCCTCGCCGTGCTCCGCTACGCCGTCTTCGCGGACCGCGGCACCGCCGGCGCCCCGGAGGACGTCGTGCTCCGGGACAGGGCGCTCGCCGTCATCGGGCTCGTCTGGACCGGCCTCTACGGGCTCGCCGTCGCGGACCTGTGAGCCTGCGCGCCCTCGCCCCCGAGCTGCTCGGCTTCGGCCTGGCCGGCGCGCTCGCGTACGCCACCGACCTGGCGCTGTTCCTCTGGCTGCGCGGCCCCGCCGGGCTCGACCCGCTGACCGCGAAGGCGCTGTCCTTCCTCGCCGGCTGCACCGTCGCCTACCTCGGCAACGCCTTCGGCCCGTACCGCCGCCGCGCGGCCGCCGGGGCGGGACGGTGCCGGCAGTACGCCGTCTTCTTCGCCGTGAACACCGCCGGCGCCCTGGTGCAGCTCGGCTGCCTCGGTGTCTCGCACTACGCGCTCGGCCTGACGTCGGCCCGCGCCGACGTGGTGTCCGGCGCGGGCATCGGCATGGCGCTGGCGACCTGGCTGCGCTTCTGGGGAACCCGCACCTTCGTGTTCACGCCGCCGGGCAGGCACGCACAGCCGGATTGGGGGTAGTCGATCACCATGGACTGGCTGAAAAGACTTCCCGTGGTCGGCCCCGTCGTGGCGGCCCTGATGCGGACCCGCGCCTGGCGGGCGTACGAGCGGCTCGACGCGGTGCACTGGGCGCGGCTCGCCGCCGCCATCACGTTCGCCGGCTTCGTCGCGCTCTTTCCGCTGATCACGGTCGGCGCGGCGATCACGGCGGCCCTGCTCGGCCAGGACCAGGTACGCGAACTCCAGGCTCAGCTGGCCCAGCAGATCCCCGGCATCTCGGACCAGCTCGACCTGGGCGATCTCGTCGACAACGCGGGCACCATCGGGGTCATCGCGGGCTCCCTGCTGCTGGTCACCGGCATCGGCTGGGTGGGATCGCTGCGCGAGTGCCTGCGCGCCGTGTGGCAGCGGGAGGAGGACCCCGGCAACCCGGTGGTGCTGCGGCTCAAGGACGGCGCGGTGCTGCTCGGGCTCCTCGCGACGGGCTTGCTCGCCATGGGCGGCTCGGCCTTCGCGAGCAGTGCCGTCGGCTGGCTCGCCGACCGGATCGGGCTCCCCGAGGAGGGACCGGGCCGGCTGCTGCTGCTCCTCGCCGGGCTGGGCATCGCGGTGCTCGCCGACTTCCTGCTGCTCGTCTATCTGCTCACCCGGCTGCCCCGGGTGTCCCCGGACCGGCGCGCCGTCGTCGTCGCGGGGCTGATCGGGGCGGTCGGCTTCGAACTGCTCAAGCTGCTGCTGAGCGGCTATCTCCAGGGCGTCGCGGGCAAGAACATGTACGGCGCCTTCGGGGTGCCGATCGCCCTGATGCTCTGGATCAACTTCATGGCCAGGCTGCTGCTGTACTGCGCCGCCTGGACGGCGACGGCGACCGCGACCGCGACCGGGCAACCGGGGGATCCGGAGGACGGGGCACGGCCGGCAGCCGAGGCCGAGGCAGCCGAAGCGGGGGCCGGAACTGGAGCCGGGGACGGGAACGGGGACGAGCCCCGATCCCGGGCCCCGGGCGGTGCGACGCGGACCGGTGCGGCGACCGGTGCGGGAACTGGTCCGGCAACCGGTCCGGCAACCGGTGCAGCCGTCAGTCCTTCGGCCGGCGCTTCACCAGCTCCGGCAGCGGCCAACGCCGGTGCACGAGCAAACCGGTCGCGGCCAGCGCCACCAGCAGACCGGCCGTGAGGCTCAGCGCCTCCCACATCCCGCCCGAGCCGCCCGTGTTCCGCGAGTCGGCGGCCACCGGCGGCGCCGACTCCCGGACGTTCTTGCCCGAGCCGCCCGCGTCGCCCCCGGCCTCGGCGCTCTTGGGCGGGACCAGGGTGCCGACCGGCTCGACCTTGTCGGCGGCCGCGAAGCCCCAGTCGAACAACTTCGCCGTCTCCTCGTAGACCGCGTTGGCCTTCTCGGAGGACGGGTTGAGCACGGTCACCAGCAGCACCCGGTCGCCGCGCTGGGCGACCCCGGTGAACGTCCAGCCGGCCTTCGAGGTGTAGCCGTTCTTGACGCCGGCTATGCCCTTGTACGGGTCCAGGCCGTAGGCGCCGGTGAGCAGCCGGTTGGTGTTCTGTATCGCGAAGGTCTCGCGCTTCTTCTTCCCGGCCGCCCCGGCCTTGTCGCCCTTCTTGGGCTTCTTCACCTCGCCGGGGAAGTCGGCGGTCGCCGTCGAGCTGTACTCGCGGAAGTCGGCGTTCTGCAGTCCTGAGCGGGCGAACAGCGACAGGTCGTACGCGCTGCTGACCTGCCCCTTCGCGTCGTAGCCGTCAGGGCTGACGACATGCGTGTCGTGGGCGTTCAACTCCTCGGCGCGCGCCTGCATCTCCCGTACCGTCTTCTCCTTGCCGTCGTTCATCGCCGACAGCACATGCACCGCGTCGTTGCCGGAGCGGAGGAAGACGCCGAGCCACAGGTCGTGCACGGAGTAGGTCTGGCCCTCCTTGATGCCGACGAGGCTGCTGCCCGCGCCCATGCCCTCCAGGTCGGACGGCAGCACCTTGTGCTCGGTGTTCTTGTCGAACTTCGGCAGCAGCGTGTCCGCGAAGAGCATCTTGATGGTGCTCGCGGGCGGCAGCTTCCAGTGCGAGTTGTGCGTGGCCAGCACGTCACCGTTCTCGGCGTCGGCCACGATCCAGGACCGCCCCGTCAGTTTCTTGGGCAGCGGGGGCGCACCCGGGCCGAGTTGCACCTGCGTACCCGCGCGGCCGAGCCGTTCGCCGCCGACCGACGACATCTGCGCGGGCTGCTTCGGCTGCTTCTCCTTCCCCTCGTCCTTGTCGTCGGCGAACGCGGAGCCGGCGGAGAGCAGGGGCAGCAGGACGGCGGCCGAAACGGCCAGCACGACACCGCGCGACGACAGGACTGGGCGGGCGGCGAAAGCAGCCGGAAGGAATGCGGGCACGTCCGTGAACGTACATTGTGATGGACGGCAACGGGGGCGCTCCGGTTGCCTGCTTGCATCCTTTGCCGTACGGATCCGGACTCGCGGGCCGCGCGGCCGCCCGGACCGCCGCCCCGGCCACCGCCCGCGCGACACGGGCGGCGATACTGGAGCACATGTCGCGCTCTCCCGGGGACGGTCCGCCCGTCTCCAGCTCGCCCGCCCTCAGCCGCCGCGTGTCGTGGTTCCTGCTCGCCTTCGGCGTCTGGAGCTGGTTCATCTGGGTGACCTTCGCCAAGAACCTCTGGCAGGACGGCAGCGGGCTCGCCTTCGACGACGCCGGTGAACCGACCGGCTACTTCTGGGTGCATCTGCTGCTGGCCGTCGTCTCCTTCGTGCTCGGCACCGTCATCGGCGCGATCGGGCTGCGCGGCGTACGGGCATGGCGCCGCCGGGACACCGCCACCACCGGCGCGGCAGCGGCGGGGGACCGGGAATGACCGTGGTCTTCGTACTCGTACTGCTGGCGGTTCTCGGGCTGCTGGCCGGAGTGCACTGGTATCTGTGGCGGCGGCTTGTCCGCGACACGACCGCGCCGGGCGGCGCGGGCCGCCGGATGGGTACGGCGGCGGCCTTCGTGCTGCCGCTCNNTGGCCGGGGTATCTCTGGCTGGCCACGATGCTCTACCTGGCGTTCGCCCTGCTGGCGGGCGAGGCCGTACGGCCGCTGCTGCGCCGCTGGCTCGCGGCCAGGGACGTCGCCGCGCAGGATCGGGCGGGCAGGCAGGACGGGACCGGCAAGCAGGACCCGGCTGCCGCGCGGGACGATGCCGCCGCCCG
>DOWQ01000056.1 GCA_003519485.1 Streptomyces sp.
AGCAGCGCCCGGTCGTCGTTGACGTCCTTCGCCACCGCCTCGATGAGGCGCCAGGCGGCCCCGTGGAAGCCGACGGTGACATAGCGGTCGGCCTCCCCGGTCAGCCGGTCGATGCCCTCGCTCAGCTCCCGGTCGGACGCCTCGACCAGTCCGTCGGTGAACAGCATCAGCACATCGCCGGGCCGTAGCGTCCCCTTGACCGCGTCGAACTGCGCCGCGTCGTAGACCCCGAGCAGCGGCCCCTCCGCTGTCTTCTCCTCCCAGCGGCCCGAGCCCGCGCTGAGCTGGAGGCCCGGCGGGTGCCCGGCCGAGAACAACTCGTAGTCGCCGCTGTCGAGGTCCAGCACGAGGTGGATCGAGGTGGCGAAGCCCTCGTCCCAGTCCTGGCGGAGCAGATAGCCGTTGGCCGCCGGGAGGAAGGCGTGCGGCGGGAGCGAGCCGAGCAGTCCGCCGAAGGCGCCCGACAGCAGCAGCGCCCGGGACGCGGCGTCCATGCCCTTGCCGGAGACGTCGGTGAGGACGATCTCCAGGGTCCGGCCGCCGTTCGTACGGGCCGCGACGACGAAGTCCCCGGAGAAGGACTGCCCGCCGGCCGGGCGCAGCGCCATCTCGCGGTGCCAGCCCTTCGGCAGGGCGGGCAGCTTGCTCTGTACGCGGATGCGCTCGCGCAGGTCGAACAGCATGGTCCCGCCACGCCGCCACGGCACGCCGACCCGGCTGCGGAACTGGGCGATGACCAGCCCGGCGAAACCGACCGCGCCGACGACCAGGATGGTGCCGGGGGTGACGCGGGGGCCCGCCTCGTACGGCCCCGGGTCGATCAGCGACGCCTCGACGAGCAGGGCCGTCGCCGCCGCCGCGTACAACAGCAGCAGGCTCGACGGCCGCAGCAGCAGTCCGGCGGCCACGATCGGGAGGACGAGCGCCGAGGGCGGGCACCACGCGGGTGCCGCTATCGTCGCCGCGGTGATGGCCGGGACGGTGAGCAGCAGTGCGGCGAGGGCGATCCAGTCGGAGCCGTCACCGCGGAAGTAGTCGACGCCCGCCCGGCGCAAGGTGATACGGACCCGGTGCGTCCGTCTGCGCATCCGGGCCGTCAGGGTCTCCAGTCCCGCATCGCTTGCCATTTCACCGGGACCCTATCCACCCATTCGGCGGTGCGTCGATTCGCGGCGCGCCGGAAGCTGCCGGCAACTGCCCAGAAGTGCCCCGCCGTGATCCGGCACACCCCCACTTACGGGTGATAATCCGCTCGCCCGTTCGTATTCATGCTGGTAGTCCTGAACGTATGACGACAGAGCTGCGGGTGTTGCGCCCAGCCGAATGGGACGATTGGTACGCGCGAGTGGAACTCGCTTTCGGCGGCGTTCCCGCGGCCGCGGAGACCCGCGCGCTCTACCACGATCTGATCGAACCCGAGCGCGCGATGGGCGCCTGGGACGGCACCGACTGCGTGGGCACGGCCGGGTCCTACGCCTTCCGGCTGTCCGTCCCCGGCGGCGCCCCGGTCCCGACCGCCGGGGTGTGCATGGTGAGCGTGCTGGCGACGCACCGCCGGCGCGGCATCCTGACGGCCATGATGCGGCGGCAGTTGGACGAGGTGCACTCCTGGGGCGAGCCGCTGGCCGCGCTCACCGCCTCCGAGCCGGAGATCTACGGCCGGTTCGGCTACGGCATCGCGACCGAACAGCTGTCCCTCGACATCGACACCGTACGGGCCCGGCTGTCCGTACCGGACGACGCCGACGGCGTACGGCTGCGGATCACCACGCCCGGCTCCGTGCGCGACGAGTGCGAGGCCGTCTACGCCCGGCGCGTGGCAGCCCGGCCCGGAATGCTCGCCCGGCGCCCGCACTGGGACCGGGCGCCGCTGCTGGACCCGGAGTCGGACCGCCGGGGCTCCTCGCCGCTCCAGTGCGTCATGGCCGAGCGGGACGGCGAGAGCGTCGGCTACGCGCGCTACGCGATCAGCCGCGGGTGGACGCCGGAGGGCCCGGACGGCGCCGTGGTGCTGCGCGACCTGGAGGCGCTGGACCCGGGGGCGTACGCCGCGCTGTGGCGCTTCCTCTTCAGCATCGACCTGACCTCGCGGCTGCGGGCGCCGGACCGGCCCGTCGACGACCCGCTGCTCCACCTGGTCTCGGACGTCCGGCGCTGCTCCCCCCGACTCCGCGACGGGCTGCACCTGCGGATCGTGGACGTGGGCGGCGCCCTGGAGGCGCGGACGTACGCGCGGCCGGTGGACGTCGTACTGGAGGTGGCGGACGCCTTCTGCCTGTGGAACGAGGGCCGTTGGCGGCTCACCGGCGACAGCAAGGGCGCCGGCTGCGAGCGCACCCGGGACCCGGCCGATCTGGCGCTGTCCGTACGGGATCTGGGCACGGCCTACCTGGGCGGTGCCTCGCTCGCGGCGCTGGCGGGCGCCGGGCGGGTTCAGGAGTTGCGTGCCGGGGCACTCGCGGAGGCGTCGGGCGCCTTCCGGAGCAGCGTCGCACCCTGGCTGCCGCACGGCTTCTGAGACGGCGGCGGGGCGGCGAGCGCGGTGCCGGCGCCATAACGGGAATCGGCACCGGGCGCCGGAACGGGGGCGGCACCGGAATCGGCACCCGGCTCGGCACCCGCTAGAGACGCTGGCAGTCCGGGCACCAGAAGAGGTTGCGGGCGGCGAGGCCGGCGGTGCGGACATCCCCGCCGCAGAGGTGGCAGGGCAGGCCCGCCCGCCGGTAGACGTACACCTCGCCGCCGTGGTCGTCGACGCGCGGCGGGCGGCCCATCGCCTCGGGGGTGTGCTCGGGACGGACGGTGTCGATCCGGTTGTTCCGTACGCCCTCGCGCATCAGGGCGGCCAAGTCGGCCCACAGGCCGTCCCATTCGTCCCGGCGGAGGTCCCGGCCCGCCCGGTACGGGTCGATGCCGTGCCGGAAGAGGACCTCCGCGCGGTAGACGTTGCCGACGCCCGCGACGACCTTCTGGTCCATCAGCAGCGCGGCAACGCTGGTACGGCTGCGGCTGATCCGCCGCCAAGCCTGCTCGCCGTCGTCGCGGGGGCGCAGCGGGTCGGGGCCGAGCCGGTCGTGTATCGCCTGCTTGTCCGCCCCGGTGAGCAGGGCGCAGGCGGTGGGGCCGCGCAGGTCGGCGTAGCCGCCGGGGTTCGCCAGCCGCAGCCGTACGGTCGCGGTGGGCGGCGGCGCGGGGGCCGTACCGAAGCCGAGCTTGCCGAACAGGCCGAGGTGGATGTGGACCCAGGTGTCGCCGGGGAAGCCCAGGAACAGGTGCTTCCCGTGGGCCTCCGCCCGCTGCAGGACCTGCCCGTCGACCAGGGCGGCGCCGTCCGAGAACTTGCCCTGCGGGCTGGAGGCACGCACGGGCCGGCCGCCGAAGCGCTGCTGGTGGTCGGCGGCCAGCCGGTGGATCGTGTGCCCCTCGGGCATGGGCGTCGGCTCAGTCCTGCTGCGGGTGGTGGGCCGGGATCCCGGGGAGCTTGCCGGTGTTCTCGTAGAGGCTGAGCATGTCGATGCGGCGGGTGTGCCGCTCCTCGCCGGAGTACGGGGTGCCGAGGAAGACCTCGACGAACTTCGTCACCTCGTCGCTGGAGTGCATCCGGCCGCCGATGCTGACGACGTTGGCGTTGTTGTGCTCGCGGGCGAGCGCGGCGGTCTGCTCGCTCCAGGCGAGTGCTGCCCGGACGCCCCGGACCTTGTTGGCGGCCATCTGCTCGCCGTTGCCCGAGCCGCCGATCACGATGCCGAGGCTCTCGGAGTCGGCGGCGGTGCGCTCGGCGGCGCGCAGGCAGAACGGCGGGTAGTCGTCCTGCGCGTCATAGATGTGCGGGCCGCAGTCGACGGGTTCGTGGCCCTGGGCCACGAGCCACTCGACGAGGTGGTTCTTGAGTTCGTAACCGGCATGATCGGAACCGAGGTACACGCGCATGAACCAGAGTGTGGCATGGACGCGGCCGGGTCGTGGCCCCGGCCCGCGTCCAGTCCGGCGGNNGGTCAGCCGCGGCGACCGGCGAGCTTCCAGGCGGCCGGCAGCGCACCCATCGCGAGCGCGGCCTTGACCGCGTCACCGATCAGGAACGGCACCAGGCCGGCGGCGACCGCCTCGCCGAGCGACAGATCCGCGGCGAACGCGAGATACGGCACGCCCACCGCGTAGATGACCGCCGAGCCGAGGGCCATGGTGCCGGCCGTGCGCAGCATCCCGCGGTCGCCGCCGCGCCGGGCCAGCGTGCCCACGACGGTGGCGGCCAGCAGCATGCCGAGGACGTAGCCGAAGGAGGCGGAGCCGGCGCCGCCCGCGAACCACGGCATCCCGGCCATGCCGACGAGCGTGTAGAGCGCGAGAGCGAGGAAGCCGCGGCGGGCGCCGAGCGAGGCGCCGACGAG
>DOWQ01000631.1 GCA_003519485.1 Streptomyces sp.
CGTGACCGGCCGCCGTACACCAGGCTCCATTCGGCGCCGCGTGCGCTCAACTCCCGTGCCATCGCCAGGACGGGCGTGATGCCGATGCCCCCCGCGATGAGCAGGTGACGTGCCGCGTCGACGAGCGGAAACCGGTTGCGTGGACCCCGTACGGACACGGTCCGGCCGGCCAGTGCCGTCTCGTGCACCTCCCGGGAGCCTCCCCGGCCGTCCGCTGCCAGGAGCACCGCGACGGTGTAGCCGTGCCGGTCCTCCGGGGGCCCGCACAGGGAGTACTGGCGTATCAGCCCGGACGGCAGCACCAGGTCGAGATGAGCGCCGGGCCGCCACGCCGGCAGCGGCCCGCCGGCCGGGTCGACCATGCGCAGTGACACGACGCCGTCGGCCTGCCAGGTCACACTCTTCACCAGCAGCACGCGCGTCGCACTGTCGTCGTCCGCCACCGGTGCGGCGGCGGCACTGGTCACCGTGAGCTGGTCCATCACTTTGGTCATCGGCTTCGCAATCGTGAGGTAGTCGGGTGCGGTACGGGAGTCGGGGCAGCCCTACGGCACCGTGGCCGGCGCGCGGGCACCGCCCCGCAGGACGTCCAGGAAGGAGACCGCCAGGCCGGCGCCGCGTACTACGACGAGCATGTCCGTTGCCCCGCGCAGCGCGGCCATGGCGGTGCTGCCGCGCGGGGTGTCCCAGTTGGCCGAACCGATCACGAGGGTGGCGATCAGGGCACCGCGGTCACGGGCGGCTCCGGCGACCGCGTGGCACAGCGCGGCGGGCACTTCCGCGAGGTCGGTGGCGAGCAGCACCACCATGTCGGCGTCGTCCACCAGGCCGGGGGCGTCCAGGTTCCCGGCGGCGGGGCGCCAGCCGAGGTTGCCCACCGGTGCCGATCCCAGCGCGACGCGGGAGCCGTCGGCGGCCGTGGCGGCGGTGACGCCCAGCACGGTCATCACCCCGTCGAGGCCCTGGGCGGCGAACGTCTCCTGTGTTCGTGCGGCGTCGGGCCCCAGCGGTACGAGCAGCACCTGTGCCTCGTACGAGCGCCGTGTGGTGTTCACCGGTCCTCCTTCCGTGGCCGCGGGGCCGGCGGCCGTTCGTCGCCGTTCCAGGGCCGGACGACCACGTGCGGGGTGGCCGGGCCCTTCCCTGCGGCCAGCCGGTCGAGCATGTCCCCGACCTCGGACAGCGCGACGTATTCGGTCGGTACCTTCGCCAGTCCCGCGCCGCCCGACCGGAGGACCGAGATGCTCTCGGTGACCCGCGCCGGCGCTCGGCCGCGCACTCCGCGGACCGTCGCGTTCAGCCGGGTCAGCTCGCCTGTGTCCAGCGTCGCGGGCGCCGTCGCCGTACTTCCGGCGAGGACGAGCCGGCCGGACTGGGCGAGCAGTCCCACGGCGTGAGTGACGGAGTCCGGCCCCGCACCGGTGAGGTCCAGGACGACGTCGGCCATCCGCCCCCGGGTAACCCGTGCGACGTGCTCGCGCAGTGCTGCGGCCGTTGCCGCCGGGCTGTCCTCCGGGTCGGGGATCGGCGCGATGCCGGCGCCCAGGGATGCGGCGGTCTCCAACCGTGCCCGGTCCTGTGGCAGTCCGGCGGCGATCACCGTTCCGGCCCCGTGGTGCAGGGCCGCCGCGACGGCCGCGAGCCCGTGGTGGCCGGGACCCAGCACGACGAGCGTCTCGCCCCGCTGGAGCGAGCCCGCCCCGAGGACCCAGTCGAGCGCGTTGGCCAGCGGCAGCACCCAGGAGGCGAGCCCGTCGGCGAGGGGCCCGGGCAGCAGGTGGACCACCGCCTCCGGCGGCAGATACATGTACTGGGCGTTGCCGCCCCACAGCGACGGTTCCTCGTCGACCGGGACCAGGCCGACCCGGCGGCCCCCGGCCCACAGGTCCGTACGGTGGCACAGCCGGTACCGGTCATCGGCGCACTGCTCGCAGTCGCCGCACGGCAGATACTCCTCCACCACCACCTCGTCCCCAGGCAGCACGCCCCAGCGCCGCGCGGCCGCGTCGCCCAGTTCGGCGATCCGGCCGTGCACGTGGTGGCCGAACACGGTGGGGCCGGCCGGCCCAGCCGCGTACAGCGAGACGTCGGTACCGCAGACGCCACTGGACTCGACCCGCAGCCAGCCGTCGTCCGCGCGGCACGGCCGCATGTCAAAGGCGCGGACCTCGCTGCCTCCGCCGGTAAGGGCGACGGCGGCGAGGGCGGTCCGCTCGCTCGGGCCCCGGGCCGTCACCGGCCGAACCTCCGGCGTTTGGGGGGCAGCGCCACGTCCTGGCTGTTGTCCACCTCGTCGCGCAGGTGCTGCCAGATGCCGTAGACCATCTCGCCGTACTCGGGCCGCTGGCGCAGTTCGAGGACGTCGCGCGGCCGTTCGAACGGTACGTCGAAGAAGGCCTTGACCCGCCCCGGGCGGGCGGTCATCACCATGATCCGGTCGCCGAGAGTCACCGCCTCGTCCACGCTGTGAGTGATGAAGACGACGGTCTTACGGGTCTCGTCCCAGATCCGCAGCAGCTCCTCCTGCAGGAGGGTCTTGTTCTGCTCGTCCAGGGCCGAGAACGGCTCGTCCATCAACAGCACGTCGGGGTCGTTCGCGAACGCCCGGGCTATGGAGACCCGTTGCCGCATGCCGCCGGACAGCTGGTGCGGGTAGTGGTCCGCGAACTGGGTGAGCCCGGTCTTGGCAAGGTAGTGGCCCACCGTGTCCCGAATCTCGGGGGCCGGCACCCCGCGCAGTCGCAGCCCGTACGAGGCGTTCTTCCGTACCGTCATCCAGGGGAACAGCGAATCGCCCTGGAAAACCATGGAGTTCTGGGGGCGGCCCTCGGCAGAGCCGCACATCTCGACCCGGCCCGCGGTCGCCTCCTCAAGATTCGCCAGGATGCGCAGCAGAGTCGTCTTCCCGCATCCGCTGGGGCCGACGATCACGAAGAACTGGCCACGCGGAATGCTGAGGTCGAGCGAGTCGAGCGCGGTGACCGTGCCTCCCTTGCCCGGGAACTCCTTGCCCAGCCCGCGTACGGAGATCTTGGTGTCGCCGGCCCCGGGAGCGGCTGCGGTGGCCGGGGCGGACCGCGGCGATCCCTTCAGCGGGCCGGCGACCTCCACGTCCTCGAGTGTTGTGGTCGTCGTCTTGCGGTCCGTCATCGTTCGGCCCTCCATGGGGTGACGGTGCGGGCGATCGAGCCGAGCAGTAGCGACATGGCGTATCCGATGAG
>DOWQ01000301.1 GCA_003519485.1 Streptomyces sp.
CGCCGGTGGTGCTCGGGCACGCCCGCTCGGCCCACACCGAGGCCGCAAGTCGCAACGCGAGCTACGCCACCTGGCTGGCGGCCCGCCCGGTGCCGGATCCAGCCGCTCCCTCCGCATTGATCTGAGCCCGGGCCGCCGTCGGCCCCTGCCCGCGCGGTGCCCGCCCCTGTGCGCACGCCCTCCTCCGCGCGCCGGCTCCCCGGGCCCTCGCCCGCAGACCGTTCTCCCCAGGCTTCCGGCTCCCTTCCCCTGTTCACCTTCCCCTTCCATAGCGCGAGGGGGAGGGCCGAGTGACGGCTCCTTGACTTGACGTGCTCACGGCTACGTTGCGGGCACCCCGAACAAGCAAGGAGATCCGAAATGCTCCATAGACGTGTCATGGGTGCGTGTTCCGCCCTCGTGGCGGCCGGCGCACTCACCCTGACCGGCCTGCCGGGCACCGCGGCTGCCGATCAGGCCGCCCCCGTCCAGGCGTCCCCCGTGGATCGGACCCCACCGCAGGCCTCCCGCGCCCTGCTGACGGCCATGCAGCGCGACCTGGGCCTCACCGCGAACCAGGCGCGGAGCAGACTCGCCAACGAGGCCAGGGCCGGAGCGGTCTCGGGCGCGCTGCGGGCTTCCCTCGGCCCCGGCTTCGCCGGCGCCTGGGTGACCGGCGACACCGCCGCGACGCTCACGGTCGCCACCACCGACGCCTCCACCGTCCCCGACATCACCGCCCAGGGCGCCGAGGCGGAGGTCGTCGCGCACGGCATGGCCGAACTCGACGCGGCCAAAGCCGCGCTGGACCGGGCCGCCGACCGGGGGTCCACCGCCTCGGCCGCCGTCTGGTACGTCGACGTCACCGTGAACAAGCTGGTCGTACGCGCCGCAGCGCCCGCCGAGGCGCGGTCCTTCGTCGCCGCGGGCGGGGTCGGCATCGATCTCGTACGCGTCGTGAAGTCGACCGAGCGGCCGCGTGCCCTCTACGACCTGCGGGGCGGCGACGCGTACTACATGGGCGGCCGCTGCTCCGTCGGCTTCCCGGTGACCAAGGGCAACACGCAGGGCTTCGCCACCGCCGGCCATTGCGGCCGGGCCGGTACAGCAGTCTCCGGCTACAACCAGGTCGCGCTGGGCACCTTCCAGGGCTCGTCCTTCCCCGGCAACGACTACGCCTGGGTGGCGGCCAACGGCAACTGGACCGCCACCCCGTACGTGAAGGGTCCGGGCGGCCAGAACGTGCAGGTCGCCGGCTCCACCCAGGCGGCGGTGGGCTCCTCCGTCTGCCGCTCCGGGTCGACCACCGGCTGGCACTGCGGCACGATCCAGCAGCACAACACCAGCGTCACCTACCCGGAGGGCACCATCACCGGCGTGACGCGCACCTCCGTGTGCGCGGAGCCCGGCGACTCAGGCGGCTCGTACATCTCCGGCAGCCAGGCGCAGGGTGTCACCTCCGGCGGCTCGGGCAACTGCAGCAGCGGCGGCACCACGTACTACCAGCCGGTCAACGAGATCCTCCAGGTGTACGGGCTCACCCTCAAGACCACCGGTGGCGGCCCGGGCGACCCCGGTGATCCGGGAGATCCGGGCGAGCCGGGCGGCACGTGGGCCGCCGGCACCGTCTACACCGCGGGCGACCAGGTCACCTACGGCTCCGCGACGTACCGCTGCCTCCAGGGGCACCAGGCGCAGGCCGGCTGGCAGCCGCCGAACGTCCCAGCTCTCTGGCAGCGCGTCTGACCGCCTGGCCCTCTGAGCACCAGGCGCCTGACCGTCCGGACGCCTGAGCTCAACCGACCGCCGGCAGGCGGGCACTGACGGCCGGAGAGACCCCAGGGGGTGGGCTCCGGCCGTCAGCGCGAGCAGGCACCGGCACAGCGCGTACGCAGAGCCGCAGAGCCGCAGAGCCCGCAGAGTCCGCAGCGACCACAGAGTCCGCAGCGACCACAGCCTCCACGAGTGGACGCCGCTCCCAGGTCTCCCTGACCGGATCGATCCGGTACGCGGCATGATGGTGCCTGTCGTGGGCGCCGTCGAAGCCGCAGGATCGGACCATGAGCAGCAGCACCGAACACATCACCGGCCACAGCGGCAGCGCGAGCGCGCTCCTCGTCATCGACCTCCAGGAGTCGTTCCGGCAGCGGCCGAACTGGCAGGCCGTGTCCGACCCCGGCATCGCGGAGAAGGCGGGCCGCCTCGTCACCGCGGCCCGGGAGCGGGGCGAGTCCGTCATCTGGGTCCTGCACAGCGAGCCCGGTACGGGCACGGTCTTCGACCCGGAGAGCGGGCACGTACGGCTCCAGGACGAGCTGGAGCCGTACGCGGGCGAACCCGTGCTCACCAAGACCGCGCACAACGCCTTCACCACCACCGGCCTGCAGCAACTCCTCACGACCCGCGGCATCCGGGCCCTGACGATCGCCGGCATCCGCACCGAGCAGTGCTGCGAGACGACCGCGCGGCTCGCCTCCGACCTGGGCTACGAGGTGACCTTCGCGATCGACGCGACCGCGACCACGCCGACCGAGCACCGGGACGCGCCGCCCGGTCGTTCCCTCGCCGAGATCCTCGCCGATCCCCGCACGCTGCCGACCACCGAGATCATCGCCCGTACCGAGTACGCTCTGGCCGGCCGGTTCGCGACCATCCGCACCGTCGCGGAGCTGACCGGGGAACCGGCCACGCGGACCGCGGTGCCGGGCCGCTGACCGGATCGTGACTCGCGTCCTCTTCCTGCTCGCCCCGCAGCTGCATCTGCTCGACCTCGCAGGCCCCGCACAGGTGTTCTCCACCGCCGCCGACTTCGGCTACGGATACCGGCTCGACTACCTGGCCGAGCGGGAGGACGTTCCCACCGCACAAGGCGTGCTCTTGCGCGCCGGGACGCGCTGGCCGGAGCTGGTTGCCGACGACCTCGTGCTCGTGCCCGGCTGGCGTACGCCGCTGACCGAGCCGGGCGCCGGATTCCTCAGCGCGGCAGTGCTCCGCCGGGTGGCGGGCCACCACGCCGCGGGCGGCATGGTCGCCAGCGTGTGCTCCGGGGCATACGCGCTGGGGCGCGCGGGCCTGCTCGACGGGCGACGCTGCACGACGCACCACGAGCTCCAGGACGAACTGGCCCGCCGCCAGCCGCGCGCGACCGTCGTGCGGGACGTGCTGTACGTCGTCGACGACCGGGTGGTGACCTCCGCCGGCATCGCCAGCGGCATCGACCTGGCCCTGCACCTGGTCGCCGTACGCCACGGCCCCGCGGCCGCCGCGCGGGTCGCCCGCTCCATGGTCGTCCACGCCCGCCGCAACGGCGACGAACGGCAGGCCAGCGCCATGCTCCGGCACCGCGCCCACCTCAGCGACGTCGTCCACCGAGCCCAGGACCTGATCGACGCGCGTTTCACCGATCCGCTGCCGCTGCCCGACCTCGCCACGGCGACCGGCGTCAGCGAACGCACCCTCACCCGCCGCTTCGGCGAAGCGACCGGCCTGACACCGCTCCGCTACCAGCAGCAACTGCGCCTCGAACGCGCCGAGCACCTGATCGGGCAGGGCGCCACCGTCGAGGCAGCGGCGCGGGCGGCCGGCTTCCAGGACCCGAGAATGCTCCGCCGGCTCCGCCGCAGAGCGCCGGCGCCCGGGGCCCGGCCG
>DOWQ01000571.1:0-414 GCA_003519485.1 Streptomyces sp.
CAGCGCTATCTCGACCGGCTGTCGGACGGCCCGCCGCTCGTCTTCTGCGTCTTCAACAACCAGGATCTCAACCAGGTCACCTGGGAACAGCGCGCGATGGGCGGCGACCCCAAGTTCCCCGGCTCACAGACGATCCCCGACGTGCCCTACGCGGCGTTCGCCGAACTCCTCGGGCTGAAGGGCATCCGCTGCGAGTCGCCGAAGAAGGTCGGCGACACCTGGGAGGAAGCGCTTTCCGCACGGCTCCCGGTCGTTCTGGAGTTCAAGGTGGACGCCGAGATCGCGCCGATCCCGCCGCACATCATGCTCGACCAGGGGAAGAAGGCGGCGAAGGCGGCCGTGCACGACCCCGAGCGGACCGGCATCGTCACCCGCGGCGTACGGCAGAAACTCGCCGAGTTCACCGGGCGGCTG
>DOWQ01000571.1:475-6811 GCA_003519485.1 Streptomyces sp.
CGGGGGGTGTCCTTCATGAGCAGCGTGTACCGCTCCCGGCGGTCCAGCGGCCGGCGACCCTCCTCCAGGCGCCCCTCCACCGTCTGCCGGACGTGACCGGTCTCGTCGCCCTCCGTCAGCCGCTCCTGGTCGTGCGCCTGCAACGCCAGGCAGATCCGTTTGGTCAGCATGAAGGCGATGACCGGTCCCAGCACCAGGGCCACCCGGAAGGTCCAGGTCAGCGAGTTGACGGAGACCCGCAGCGCTACGGAGATCACGTCGTTGCCGCCCGCGAGCAGCAGCACTCCGTAGAAGGTGATGCCGGCGACGCCCAGGCCGGTGCGGGTGTGCCGGTCGCGGGGCCGGTCGCAGAGATGGTGCTCGGCGGAGTCGCCGGTCACCCATCTCTCGAAGAACGGGTAGAGATACAGGCACAGGAACATCAGCCCCGGCAGAATCACGGTGGGGACCAGGACGTTCCACATGAACGTCACGCCCCACACCGTCGTCTCGAAGGGCGGCATCAGCCGCAGCGAGCCCTCCAGGAAGCCGATGTACCAGTCGGGCTGCGAGGCCATGCTGACCTGGTCGGTCCGGTACGGCCCGTAATTCCAGACCGGGTTGACCTGGGCCACGCCGCTCAGCAGCGCCAGGATGCCGAAGACCATCATGGACAGCCCGGCGGACTTGGCGGTGAACTGCGGGAACATCGGCTGCCCGACGACATTCCGCTCCGTTCTGCCGGGCCCGCCCCACTGCGTGTGCTTGAGATGCACCACCAGGAACACATGCACCACGACCAGTGCGACGAGAATGCCGGGGATGAGCAGGATGTGGGCGACGTACAGCCGGGGGATGATGTCGTGTCCCGGATATTCGCCGCCGAACAGGAACATGCTCAGATACGTTCCGACGACGGGAATCGACAGCAGCAGGCTCTGGACGACACGCAGGCCCGTGCCGGACAGCAGGTCGTCCGGGAGGGAATAGCCGCAGAAGCCCTCGACGACCGACAGCAGGAACAGCGTCAGGCCGATGACCCAGTTCATCTCCCGGGGCTTGCGGAAGGCGCCGGTGAAGAAGACCCGCAGCATGTGGAAGCCGATGGCGGCGACGAACACCAGCGCCCCCCAGTGGTGCAATTGCCGGATCAGCAGCCCGCCGCGCACATCGAAACTGATGTCCAGGGTCGAGGCGTACGCCTCCGACATGAGCACCCCGCGCAGCGGCTCGTAGGAACCCCGGTAGGGAATCTCGGTCATGGTCGGGTCGAAGAAGAACGTGAGGAAGGTGCCGGTGAGCACCAGCAGCACCAGGCTGTACAGCGCCAGCTCACCGAGCAGGAACGACCAGTGGTCGGGGAACGCCTTGCGCAGCAGCACGCCGCCCTCGGCGGCCGGCAGCCGGCTGTCCAGGGCGGCGAAGCCGGTCTCGGCGGCGCGCCGGGCACCCGGCGCGGGCTGCTCCTGCTCTCTCGGGGACGGCATCCGCCACTCTCCCTCTCCTGTCGCCGCCGGTCAGCGGTCGTTGTGCTGGAAGACGAATCCGGCGACGCCGGGCGCCAGGACCCCGACCCCGATGAGGAAGAGCCACAGGCCGTACACCACCCCGAGCGCCAGCAGGGCGGTGCCCGCGGCGGCGAGTACCGGGTAATAGCTGCGGGGCGGGAAGAAGGCCAGCGGGCCGGCGGTCTCGTGCACCGCGACGTGCCTGCGGTCCTGCGCCCGCACGCCGTGCCGGGCGTACTGCGTCCACAGGAAGACGGCGACGAGGGACGACATCACGAAGGACACCACCAGCACGGCTGTTCCCGCGGGTTCGGACGCGAACCAGGCGTACACGGCGGTGACGACGGCGAAGAAAGCCGCCACCCCGGTGAACAGAGCTGCCTCCGTTTTCATCACGGCACCTGCTTCGTCGCCGGGTGGTCCGCCGACGCGGTGGGCGGGCGGTGGCCGCTGCCCGAGATCTCCGGGTGGTGCAGGTCAAAGGCGGGGGACTCGGAACGGATGCGGGGCAGGGCGTGGAAATTGTGCCGGGGCGGCGGGCAGGTGGTGGCCCACTCCAGGGACCGGCCCCAGCCCCAGGGGTCGTCGGTGGTCACCTTCGTTCCGTACTTCGTCGTCCGCCAGACGTTGTAGAGGAACGGGAGGGTGGAGAGCCCGAGCAGGAAGGCGCTGATCGAGGAGATCGTGTTGAGGGCGGTGAATCCGTCCGCGGCGAGATAGTCGGCGTAGCGGCGGGGCATGCCCTGCTGGCCGAGCCAGTGGTGCACCAGGAAGGTGCCCTGGAATCCGGTGAACAGGGTCCAGAAGTGGATTCTCCCGAGCCGCTCGTCGAGCATCCGCCCCGTCAGCTTCGGCCACCAGAAGTAGAAGCCCGCGAAGGTGGCGAAGACGATGGTGCCGAAGAGGACGTAGTGCAGATGGGCGACGATGAAGTACGTGTCGGTGAGATGGAAGTCCAGCGGCGGCGAGGCGATGAGCACGCCGGTCAGCCCGCCCAGCAGAAAGGTGACAAGGAAGCCGACCGACCACAGCATCGGCGTCTCGAAGGACAGCGATCCCTTCCACATGGTCCCGATCCAGTTGAAGAACTTCACCCCCGTCGGCACGGCGATGAGGAACGACATCAGCGAGAAGAAGGGCAGCAGCACCGCCCCCGTCGCGAACATGTGGTGCGCCCATACGACCGCGGACAGCCCGGTGATGGTGATGGTCGCGCCGATGAGTCCGAGATAGCCGAAGACCGGCTTACGGCTGAACACCGGGATGATTTCGGTGATGACGCCGAAGAACGGCAAGGCCACGATGTAGACCTCCGGATGGCCGAAGAACCAGAACAGGTGCTGCCACAGCAGCGCCCCGCCGTTCGCGGGATCGAAGACATGGGCGCCGAACTGCCGGTCCGCCTCCAGGGCGAACAGCGCCGCCGTCAGCACCGGAAAGGCGAGCAGNNCAGATGATGGTGGTGATGAAATTGACGGCGCCGAGAATGGTGCTCAGCCCGGCCACGATCAGCCCCATCGTCCACAGGTCGCCACCCGCTCCCGGCGACTGCTCGGCCCGGTTCAGCGGCGCGTACGCGAACCAGCCGAAGGGCGCGGCTCCGTTGCTCGTGAAGAATCCTCCGACGACCATCAGTCCGCCGAAGAGGAACACCCAGTAGGTGAAGGCGTTGAGCCGGGGGAAGGCCACATCCGGGGCGCCGATCTGCAGCGGCATGACCGCATTGGCGAAACCGGTGAAAGTGGGCGTCGCGAACAGCAGCATCATGATGGTGCCGTGAATGGTGAACAGCTGGTTGTACTGATGCGCCGTCACCACTTGGAGTCCCGGGCGCGCGAGCTCCGCCCGCATCAGCATCGCCAGCAGCCCGGCGAGCAGGAAGAAGCAGAACGAGGTGACCAGGTACATATTGCCGATCACCTTGTGGTCGGTGGTGGTCAGCCAGCGGAGCATCGCCCTGCCGAGACCGGGTGGCCGGCGCTCGGCCTCAGGCCCGGCGGGCTCCTGCTCCTGCCCCCACTGCCCCGCCTGGTCCGTCTCCTGGCTCTTCCCGTCCACCGGCCGACCTCCACGCCCCGCCCAACTGCCTCGGAGCCCAGTGCCCGGAGGGGTGCGATGTATGCCTGTTCCATCGTGCTGAGGACGGTTGTCCGATTCCGGCCGCCACGCCGCGTCACGGCCCGGCGGTCACCCGGACGCGAGGCGCACGGCGTACGGGTGTGCGGTTGTACGGCGCCCGGTGGCCGGTGGCCGTCCGGCCTCGGGCTCAGGACGCGGCGGTGTCCGTCGTACCGCCGTCCCGGCGCACCAGCATCAGGGCGATGTCGTCGTGCGGGGTGTACGAGGCGGCCGGGGCCACGATGAGCTCGGCGAGCCGGTCGAGGTCGCGGTGCGCCGCCGGGGACCCGTCGGCGGTGTCCGGGCGGGCCAGCCGTTGGCACACGTCGGCGACCGCGTCCGCGTAGTCCCGGCCCCGGGTCTCCACCAGGCCGTCGGTGTAGAGCAGCAGCGTGGCCCCCGGCGGCAGCGCCTCCTCCGTGACCGTGTACTCGGCGTCGAGGAAGCAGCCGAGGGGCAGCCCGCCGGCCGAGTCCACCTCATGGGCGGTGCCGTCGGGCGCGAGCAGCATGGGCAGCGGGTGCCCGGCGCGGACGAGCAGGAAGGAGTTGCGGGACAGGTCGATCTCGATCATGCAGCAGGTGGCGAAGAGGTCGGTGTCCAGTTCGCACAGCGTGCGGTTGCTGCGGCTCATCAGGCCGGCGAGGCCGTAACCCTCGGCCGCGTGGGCGCGCATGGCCGAGCGGAGATGCCCCATCACCGCCGCGGCCTTCGCGCTGTGCCCCTGGACATCGCCGATCACCAGGCCGGACCGCCCGCCGGGCAGCGGGATGCTGTCGTACCAGTCGCCGCCCACCATCAGCCCGTCCGAGCCCGGGAGGTAACGGACCGCCAGCTGCAGTCCGGGCAGGTCCGCGATGTTCTGCGGCAGCAGCAGCCCCTGGAGCTCCGTCAGCTGCGTGCGCCGCTCGTCGAACAGCCGGGACCGGGACAGCGACTGGGCCAGCAGGCCCGCGACCGCCGTGCACACCGTCCGGTCGTCGCTCGAGAAGCGGTGCGGCCGGTCGAAGACGATCACGCAGGCGCCGACCAGTCCGTCGGGTGCCACTAGGGGCAGCATCGCCCAGGCTTGATGATCGGTCATCGGCGCCATCCGGGGATCCGGGAAGGCCTCCACGTACTGCCGCCGGTCCTCCAGGAACAGCGGCTCCCCCTTCCGCATCCCGGAGAAGACGGGGTTTCCCGCCGCGGCCTCTCCCACCGCCCGCAGCCGTGCCCGCGCCGCGTCGTCGAAGCCGCGGGTACCGGCGAGCCGGGTCCTTTCGGACTTCTGGAGATAGACGGCCAGCCCGCGGGCCCGGAAGGCCGGGAGTACTGACCGGGCCATCGCGTCGATGACGTCCTGGGTGGAGAGTGCGGCGGAGAAGCCGCGCGTCACCCCCATCACGAAGTCCTTGCGGTCCTGCTTGCGCGCCTCGTTCTCGTATTCGCGGGTACGGTCCTGGGCGACCCCGACCATGTTCTGCGCGCGGCCGTTCACGTCGTGGAAGACCCGCCCTCTGACGTCCACCCAGTGCACCGAGCCGTCGGGGTGCAGGATTCTGTGGGCCACCTCGCAGATGCCGGTCTGCTTGGCCTGCTCCACTGCCGCGTCGACCGTCGCCCGGTCCGCGGGGTGAACGACCTCGAAGAAGGCGTCGATTCGCTGGTCGGCCTCCTCGGGGCGCAAACCGTACAGCCGGCACATCCGTTCGTCGTAGACGACGCGGGAGGTCACGAAGTCCCAGTCGAAGGACCCGATGGCCGCCGTCGACATCGAGAGTTCCAACCGGGTGGCCCTGCTGCGGGCCCCCACGACCCGCGTGGCTCCGTCGAGCACAGGGTTCCCGGCGGCCGGCGGCTCCGTCCGCGACAGCAGGTGCGCGAGGCGGTGGGCGCAGACGGTGGCGATCCCGGACAGCTCGCTGTGCTCGGAGTCGGTCGGCGGCTCCGCGTCCCTCATCAGCAGGGTGAGGGCGCCCAGGCAGCGGTCGTCCGCCACGAGCGGGAAGGTGCCGTACGCGACCAGCGGCGGGCCGCCGTCGCGCCGGGGGGAGACGCTGCCGGGTCCCTCGGAGAGCGTGTAGGCCGACCGTCGCTCCCGTACCACCGTCGCGACCGGCAGTTCGGCGTCCGGCGCGACCAGCGTGTAGGGGCGGAGGGCATCCTCGTCGACGCCCTCGGAAGCGGTCAGCCGGAGCCAGCCGTCGTCCTGGAGGACGTAGAGAATGCCCGCGTGGATGCCCGCGGTGGGCCGGCCGGCGGACATGGCCTGCCGGAGCAGCGCCGCGGGGTCCGGACAACTCAGCAGCAGGGCGGCGGCCGCGTGCGGGGACAGCGCGCCGCCGCCCCCGTCGGCTGCCGGCTCCCGCTCAGCCACCATGAGCTCCCTCCGGCCTCGGCCCGGCACATGCCCGCTTCCTACAGTGTCCTCGAAAGCGGTCTGATTCGGTCATACGGCTACATAAGGGATTTATCCTACGGGTCATTCCGCCGACGGCCGTCCGGGCGCCGACGAGGTGGCGGGGGAGCGGTGCACCGGTGACTCGTCCTGGGGACAGGCGTTGAGGCCGGCTGCTGTCCGCTCTCCCGGAGCCCGTTCACCCGTGAGGGACCACGCCGATACGGATCGTGCGGAGTGTCCCGGAGCGGGCGGGGGAGACCGGACCGGCGGGCGGAGCGAGGCGGGCAGGCAAGGGGCCGGGCAGGGCGGGCTGGCAGAGCGGGGCAGGCGGCCGCCGCCGTGCGCGTC
>DOWQ01000285.1:0-3059 GCA_003519485.1 Streptomyces sp.
TCCTGCGGCGCCCCCGGTCGCCCGGGAGCCCTGGACGCCCGCCGAGACCGCCGAGCCCGCTGCCGAGCCCCGCCGGAGCCTCCGAGCACGACGAAGGGCGGCCACACACCTCCGAGGAGGAGAGTGGCCGCCCTTCGTGCTGCCGTCCTACTTGCCCTTGGCGGCTTCCTTGAGCTTGGAGCCCGCGGAGACCTTCACGCTGTAGCCGGCCGGGATCTCAATGGGATCGCCGGTCTGCGGGTTGCGCGCGGTGCGAGCGGCACGGTGNNGCCGCCAGGACGGCGTCCGCGTCCTTACGAGTCACCTCGGCGCGCTCGGAAAGAGCGGCCACCAGCTCACTGCGGTTCATATGTACTCCCGTGTTTCTTCTTGCCAATGAGGCGTGAGATCGAAGCCGATGCTGCCAGGGCCCTCGGACAGTCCCCGGACCCGGGTCTGCTGCCAGACCCTCGCGCCCGNNTTACGCATCCTGCCCGTACCTGGCGCGGTAAAGCCAATCCGGCACCCGGCAAAGTCACACGAAAAGCGCCACTTCCTGACCGTGGTGACGCTCCGTCCGCTCCCGGCAGCACACAGCAGGGACGCTTCGGGTGTTTGCGGGCGTTTTCTGCCCGTCACCTTATGCGTGCCGTACGCGCCACGGGCCCCGCGACGCGCCGTCTAGACCTGCGTGGTCCCGGTCACAACGCCACCGGCGGACTTGGCGGCGTGCGTGACGGCTCCCGCGACGGCTCCCGCGACCTTCTCGTTGAAGACGCTCGGGATGATGTAGTTCGCGTTGAGCTCCTCCTCGCCGACGACGTCGGCGAGGGCGCCCGCGGCGGCCAGCATCATGTCGGTGGTGACCGTACGCGAATGGGCGTCCAGCAGACCGCGGAAGACTCCCGGGAACACCAGCACATTGTTGATCTGGTTGGGGAAGTCNNCGGCCGGTCGCGACGACGGCCGCCGTCTGGCGGGCGATCGCCGGATCGACCTCCGGGTCGGGGTTGGCAAGGGCGAAGACGATGCTGCCCTCGGCCATCGCCGCCACGTCCTCCGCGCCGATGACATTGGGCGCCGAGACGCCGATGAAGACGTCCGCGCCGACGACGGCCTCGCGGAGCGTCCCGGTGACCCCCTCCGGGTTGGTGTTGTCCGCGATCCAGCGCAGCGGCGAGTCGGCCGCGGCGTCGACGAGGTCCTCGCGCCCGGCGTGCACGACGCCGCGGATGTCGGCGACCACCGCCTGCTTCACCCCGGCGGCGATCAGCAGCTTGAGGATGGCGGTGCCGGCCGCGCCCGCACCGGACATGACCACCCGGATCTCGCCGATCTCCTTCTGCACGACGCGCAGGGCGTTCGTGAGCGAGGCGAGGACGACGATCGCGGTGCCGTGCTGGTCGTCGTGGAAGACGGGGATGTCGAGGGCCTCCCGCAGCCGGGCCTCGATCTCGAAGCAGCGGGGCGCGGAGATGTCCTCGAGGTTGATGCCCGCGAAGCCGGGGGCGATCGCCTTGACGATCTCGACGATGGCGTCGGTGTCCTGGGTGTCNNCCCAGCACGGCGGAGCCGTCGGTGACGACTGCCACGCTGTTGCGCTTGATGGTGAGCCGGCGGGCGTCCTCGGGGTTCTCGGCGATGGCCGTGCAGACGCGGGCGACGCCCGGCGTATAGATCATCGAAAGATCGTCGCGGTTGCGAATCGGGTGCTTCGACGACATCTCGATCTTGCCGCCGAGGTGCATCAGGAACGTACGGTCGGAGACCTTGCCCAGCGAGACGCCCTCGATGCCGCGCAGCTGCTCGACGATCTCCTGGGCGTGCCCGGTGGACGTCGCCCCGATCGTGACGTCGATCCGCAACTTCTCATGGCCGGAGGCCGTGACGTCGAGGCCGATCACCGAACCGCCGTTGGATTCGACGGCTGTGGTGAGCCGGCCGACGGCGGTTCCGCTCGCCGGGACTTCCAGCCGGATCGTCATCGAGTAGGAGACACTGGGCGCCGTTGCCATGGCGGACTTCCTCTGCTTTCCCTGTCTTCGCGTTGCACGCGGAAGCCGGTTCCGGCCAACACGCCGTCCGATAGTCCCACCTACCAGCCGGTATACGGTAACCAGGCCCGGAAAGTGGAATAGTGTTTCCACTATACGAGATCATCGGTTGCCCGGGGAAGAGAGGCCGGCCTCTCGCCCGGGAACGACGGGGGCGCTGACCGCGGTCACGGCGGCCCTTGACTGCGAGAACTGCGGCCCTGACGCGATGCCGGCGGGCCTGGCCGCGATGTCCGGCCGGACCGGCCGGACGGGCGGCCCTGAACGCGCGGCCCCGGCAACGACGACGGGCGCCCCTCCGGTGAAGGAGAAGCGCCCGACAGACGTAAGTGACACCGACCCGCCATGCTCGCCTCGCGGCAAGTGGTCGCTCGTAGCGACTATGGTTGGGCCCGGGGGCTTGGATCGGGCCGGTGCCACATCCACGGTAACACTCCACCGGCCTCGGGCAATTCCCTCCGGCACCCGATTCCGGAAGGGCCCTTTCCGGCCCCGCGGATCAGTCCCGCAACAGGTCCGGCACCCCGTCCCCGTCCGGCAGGTCCTTCCTCCCGGAGAGCACCGTGAGCCGCTGGGTGGCCCGGGTCAGCGCCACGTACAGCACCCGCAGCCCGGCCGGCGACTCGTCCGCGATCTCGGCCGGTGACACCACCATCGTCGCGTCGTACTCCAGCCCCTTGGCCTCCAGGCTGCCCAGCGCCACCACCCGGTCGCCCAGGCCGGCCAGCCAGTCCCGGGCCTCCTGCCGCCGGTCCATGGCGACGACGACCCCGACCGTGCCGTCCACCTCTGCCAGCAGCCGCCGCGCCTCGTCCCGTACGGAGGTGCCCAGCTCACCGTCCACGACGGCGAACCGCGGGGCGAGCCCGGTGGAGCGGACCGCCACCGGCGGCTCCATGCCGGGCATCGCCAGCGCCAGGACGTTCGCCGCGACCTCCGCGACCTCCGCCGGGTTGCGGTAGTTGACGGTCAGCGTGAACTGCCGGCGCGGGCGCCGGCCCAGCGCCTCGTCCCGCGCCTCGGCCG
>DOWQ01000285.1:3127-3506 GCA_003519485.1 Streptomyces sp.
CCTCCAGCCGCTCCCAGCGGCTGCGACGGGGGGCGTTGCGGTCGGCGTAGGTGGTGATCTCGTCCAGGCCGGTGAGGTGGTCCAGCGGGTCCTGCTCGCGCTTCTTGGGCCGGGCGGGGGCGCCGAGCAGCCCCTGCAACTCGTCCAGCAGCGCCACGTCGTGCACGGACAGCGGGCCCGCCCCGTCCGCTCCCAGCCGCCGCAGCGAACGCGCCAGCCGGCGCGCCTCGCCGGCCTGGAGCACCCCGCGCGACCAGCGGCCGAGTCGTCGCTCGCCGGCCATCGCGGCCAGCACCCCGCGCGGGGTCCGCTCGGGCCACCAGGCGTTGAGGAAGTCCTGGAAGCCGGGTTCCGTAGAGACGTCCTCGTCGAACGCCTG
>DOWQ01000285.1:3543-3722 GCA_003519485.1 Streptomyces sp.
ACGGCCCGCTCCGGACCTGGTCCACAGTGCGTCCAGGATCAGCCGCCGGGCGCGGGGCCGCAGCAGGTTCACCGGGGCGGTGCCGCCGAGCGCGGTGTGCCGGATGCCGCGGAGTTCCGCCGCGTCCAGCTCGACGCGGGCGCCGAAGACGACGACCCGCAGCCGCTCGGGCGGCCGGC
>DOWQ01000650.1 GCA_003519485.1 Streptomyces sp.
CCCCGCCGCCGGCCGGGTCCGCCGCCCCGGCCGGAACCGGCGCCGGCGGCCGGTCGCGCAGCCGGCGCAGCGGGACGAGGGTGAACACCCCCCACCACACGCCCGCCGAGGCCAGGCAGATCCGTACGGCCGTGCCCTCGGAGACGCCGAAGGACGCGTGGCCCGCGTACAGGACGAGGTTCGCGACCAGCACCAGGGCCCCGGCCGCGTAGCCGAAGGCCCAGCCGCGCGAGGAGACCGCGTCCCGCTCCTCGGGCCCGGCTATCTGCGGGAGGAAGGCGTTGTAGAGCACCATCGCCACCGCGAACGACGCGTTGGCCACCACCAGCAGCGCGCCGCCCAGCAGATAGCGGTCGCCCGACAGGAAGAACATGCCCGTGGTCGCGGCAGCGCCCAGGTAGGCGAAGAAGCCCAGCAGCGGCTTCTTCCGGCCCGTACGGTCCGCGATCGCCCCGGCCAGCGGCATCGCCAGCACCGACACGAGCACCGACAGGGACACCGAGTAGGCGAAGAACGAGCCCGCCCGCACCGGGATGCCCAACGGGTGGACGAAGCCGTCCGGGCCCGCGGCGGCCTTTGCCACCTCCGTCAGATACGGGCCGAGGAAGACGGTGAGCACGCTGGTGGAGAAGACGGAGTTCGCCCAGTCGTAGAAGTACCAGCCGTGCTGCTCCCGCCGCCGCTCCGCCGCGGTGCCGGCCGCGATCCCCCCGTCGGCCGCCGTACCGGCGGCCTCGCCGTCGACCGTCTCCATGCCCATCAGGGCCCCCTCGCCGTACGCGTCCCCGGTCGCCGCGGCCGCGCGCGAGGGAGCGGGCCGGTCAGGCCCAGGTCCCCCGCTCGGTCAGCACTGCGCGCAGCGTGTCGATGTGATCGGTCATGATGCCATCCACCCCGAGGTCGAGGAGCGCCGCCATCCGTGCCGGGTCGTTGACCGTCCAGACGTGCACCTGGAGCCCCCGCGCGTGTGCGGACCGCAGGAAGGCCCGGTCCACGACGCGCAGCCGCGAGTGGCGCTCGGGAACCTGCACGCAGACGGCCGTCCGGCGGGACCGCGCGGGCAGCCGGTACGAGGACAGCCGCAGCCCCACCACACCGCTGGTGCCGAGCGAGGTGGCGAGCCGCGGGCCGGCCAGCGCCTGCGCGCGCACCACCCGGGACTCCGAGAACGAGCCGACGCATACCCGGTCCCAGGCGTCCGTCCGGCCCAGCAGCGCGAGCAGCGGGCGAAGTGCGGCCTCGGACTTCACGTCGATGTTCCAGCGCGCCTCCGGGAACTCCTCCAGGAGCTCCTCGAACAGCGGCAGCGGCTCGGTCCCGGCCACCCGTGCCCGTCGCACCACGCGCCAGGGGAGCGCGGCGATCTCGCCCCGGGCGTCGGTGACCCGGTCCAGCGTCGCGTCGTGGAAGGCGACCAGGACGCCGTCCGACGTGGCGTGCACGTCGGTCTCCAGATAGCGGTAGCCGGCGCGCACCGCACGGCGGAAGGCCTCCGCGGTGTTCTCCAGGCCGTCCGCCGCCCCGCCGCGGTGGGCGAAGGCGAGCGTGGCCGGGTGGTCCAGGAAGGGGTGGCGCGGGGGGACGGGAGTCACGGCGGCAGTATCGCCGCCCCCGGGGCCGGCCGTGCCGCCGGGTCTCAGGCCGGGTCCTGGCAGCTCCTGTCCCGCTCCACGGAGCGGTCGGCCGGGCGGACGTCCCGGCGGTTGTCCGAGCGATTGTCCGGGCCGTCGTCCGTTCGGTCCGCCACCGCCGGTATCGGACCGGCGTCCGCCTCCGGCACCGAGTCCGCCTCGCGCGCGGCGACCGGCGGCGGGCCGGCGTGAGCCTGCGGCTCAGGCACCGGCACGGCGAACAGCCGCAGGAAGAACTGCGACAGCGGGCCGATGGCCAGTGCGTACGCCACGGTGCCCACGCCCACCGAGCCGCCGAGCGCGAAGCCGGTCGCGAGCACCGTCAGCTCGATGCCCGTACGGACCAGCCGGATCGACCGGCCGGTGCGCAGATGCAGGCCCGTCATCAGCCCGTCCCGCGGGCCGGGCCCGAAGCGGGCCGAGATGTAGAGGCCGGTCGCGACGCCGTTCAGCACGATGGCGAAGGCCAGCAGCGGGATCCGCACCGCGAACGCCCGCGCGTCCGGGACCAGCGCCAGCGTGGCGTCCATCGCCAGGCCGACCACCACGACGTTGGACACCGTGCCGAGCCCCGGGCGCTGCCGCAGCGGCAGCCACAGCAGCAGTACGGCCGCGCCGACGATGATCGTCACCGTGCCGATGGAGATCCCGGCGTGGTCCGACACTCCCTGGTGGAACACGTCCCACGGGTCGAGGCCCAGATGGGCGCGGAGCATCAGGGCCGTGCTCGCGCCGTACAACACCAAAACCGGTGTAAAGCTGGACGAGGCGTCGAGTGAGCCGACGAGACCCCCTTGTTCCGGACAATTCCTGCTCCCTGCTGGTGGTAGTGGCCTGGCTCGTGTCACTCTGTGGCTCGGAGCCGTTCCGGTTCCATGGCCAATCCTGGAGAGGTGGACTGGGAACCATGAGTCCGTGGACGTCAGCAGTAGGGGCCACTCAGCTTGCCAGGCTGCTCCGCTCCCAGAGCGAGGGCGGTCGCGACCCGGGGGTGCCCGGGCGGCGCGTGCCGGCCTACCGGGCGCTGGCCGACGGGGTGCGCCTGCTCGTGTGCGAGGGGCGGATCCCGGTCGCGGCCCGGATACCGGCCGAGCGCGAGCTGGCCGCGGCGCTCGCCCTGAGTCGTACCACCGTAGCCTCCGCCTACGAGACCCTGCGCGGCGAGGGCTTCCTGGAGTCGCGGCGCGGCGCGGGCAGCTGGACGGCCGTGCCGGCG
>DOWQ01000384.1:0-3006 GCA_003519485.1 Streptomyces sp.
CGGCTGCCCGCGCCGGGGGCCCGGCCCGCTCGCCGGGCCCGGCCCGCGACCGGTGCTCCCCGTCAGCGTCCCGGTCAGCGCCTGCGTTCGCGATACGCCTTCGTCTTCATCCGGTTCCCGCACAGTTCGGCGGCGCACCAGCGGCCGCGGTTGGGACGCGAGCGGTCGTAGAAGACCCATCGGCAGTCGGGCGCCTCGCACATCTTCAGTCGTTCCCAGGTCCCTGCCGCGACGGCGTCGGCCACACACAGCATGAGCGCCGCCAGAGCGCCGTCCACCCCCTCCTGCGCCGGAGCCAGGGCGGGCGGGCGCCCCGGCTCGAAGGTGAGCCGGCAGCTCAGCCTTACGGCCGGCACCGGGACACCGGGCGCCGGCCCGGCCGGTTCCCCGGGGGCCGGACCAACGAATGTGTCGCCCCCGGAAGCGTCGTGTCCGGAAGTGGCCTGCCCGGAAGTGGCCTGCCCGGATGCGTCGTGCCCCGGCGGGGAGCCCCCGGACCCGGTTTCCCCGGCCCGGGCCCCGACGGTCCGGGGCCCCTCCAGGGACGCCCGGAGGCGTTCCCGCAGCTCGTGCGCGCGCGCCAGATCCCGGTCGGTCGCGGACACCCCCGCTCCGATCAGCCCCTGCTCCCGGAGCCAGCCGGTCAGATCCCGCGGGCTCGACAGTCGCTCGCCGCCCCGGTGCCGCTCCCCACCGCGGCTGAACGAACGCAGATCGACGCTGTTGAGAAAGGCGTGCAGCCGGACGATCTCGAGCGGCAGGCCGACGTGTGCGACATCCATGGGCTGCCTTTCCGTGGAGCAGAATCGACACCTGTTAAACAAAATTGTAAGTGTTGACGAGCTGCGGTGCCAGCTTCTAAGTTCATCGGAGGATCAGAACGAACCGGTCGTGGAGGGAGAGCCGATGGCCCAGCAGTTGCGTCGTTCAATCACGGTCACCCAGGGCGTCGCCCTCTATGTGGGCGCCATCGTCGGTGCCGGAGTGCTGCTGCTGCCCGCGCTCAGCGCGACCAGGGCGGGCCCGGCGTCCATCATCGCGTGGGCGTTCGACGCCTTGCTCGGCATCCCGCTGGCGCTGACCCTTGCCGCGCTCGCCAGCCGGCTGCCGAACGCCGGCGGGGTGGCCACCTTTGTCACCAAGGCCTTCGGCTCCGCCGCCGGCACCGTGATCGGCTGGTTCTACTTCATCGCCGCCGCCACCGCCCAGACCCTGGTCGCCCTGACCGGCGCCTACTACGGCGCGGTCTACCTTGACCTGTCCCGGGGCGTGACCTTCCTGCTCGCCGGGCTGATCCTGGCCGTCGCCACCGGGGCCAACCTCCGCGGCATCAAGGTGAGCGGACGGCTGCAACTCGCGTTCGCCGGAACCGTGGCCGCCATGCTGCTGCTGGCCGTCGTGGTCTCCGTACCCCGCTTCAGCACCGAGCACTGGACTCCCTTCGCGCCGCACGGCATGGCGGAGGTGGGCAGCGTGGCCGTTGTCATCTTCTTCGCCTTCTTCGGCTGGGAAGCGATCACCCACCTGTCCGAGGAGTTCCGCGACCCGGCCCGGGACGTGCCACGCTCCACCGTGATCAGCGTGGGCGTCATCACCTTTCTGTACGTCGGCGTCGCGATCGCGACGATCAGCACCGGGACGTACGGCAGCCCCGAGGTGGACCGCACGGTCATCGCCCAGTTGCTGGCGGGCGGCTTCGGCGGACCGGCCGGGACCATGACCGCGATGATCGCCGTACTGATCGCGATGGGCACCACCAACGCCTTCGTCGCCGCGACCTCCCGCCTCGGATACGCCCTCGCGCGCGACGGCGCGTTCCCCGCCCCGCTGGCGCGGGTGAACGACCGGGGCGTGCCGGCGGCGGCCGTCCTCACCGTCGGCGGCTACGCGGGACTGGGCGTCCTCATCGGCTACTTCGCCGGCTGGGGTCCGGAGACCCTGCTGGTGGTACCCAACTCCCTCGTCATCATCACCTTCCTCGCCGCGATGGCGGCCGGGGTGCGGCTGCTGCACGGCAAGGACCGGGTGCTGGCCGTGATCGGCACCGCACTGTGCGCCGTACTCGTGCCGTTCAGCGGCGTCGTGGTCGTGATCCCCGTCGTCATCGCCCTGCTCGCACTGGCGTACCGCCGGTGGAAGCGGCTCGACGGCCCGGCGGAGCAACCCGCGGCCGACGTCCCCCCGGAGGAGGACGAACAACAGGTCCCCGCGCGTCAGGAGTGAGCCGGGGCGAGCCGCCCTCTCGCCCCTCGAAGACAGCCTCGCGTCAACCGGACTGCCTTTGGCTCCCTAACCGGTTGGCGCGAGGCGCCATTTCCCCCGCCGAACGCCCGGCCCGGCGCCCGCCACGCCGGCCGGGCCCACTGCCGCCCCGCCGGCATCCGCTACCGCCGCTCGCCCACCGGAATCCCCTCATCCGGCTTCACCTCCTTCATGACCAGGTGGGACGTCACCTGGACGACGCCGGGCAGGGCGCAGAGCACTCCGCTGTAGAACCGCTCGTACGTCTTCATGTCGCTGACGGCCACCCGCAGCAGGTAGTCGGGGTCCCCGAACAGGCGGTGCGCCTCGATGACCTCCGACAACTCCGACACCTGGTGTTCGAACCGTTCCACGTTCGCGCGGTCCTCACGGCCCATCACCACGGTGACGTAGGCCTGAAATTCACAATTCAAATATGCATGATTCAACAGCGCCCGGTAGCCCCGTATGACCCCTTTTTCCTCCAGGTCCCGCACCCGCCGGAGGCATGGCGAGGCCGTGAGCCCCACCCGATCGGCTAACTCGGAGTTGGTCATACGGGCGTCCCGCTGAAGCTCCCGCAAAATTCTGTGGTCTATTCGATCCATGCCGCAAAATCCTGCCGCCACTCAGCCCGAACGGCAAGCACTGCACAATCGGATGCCAACCGGACATTGATACGGTCAGGCCAGGAGAATCGTTCGTCCGGCGCCGGGTACGGTCGGCCGGGAAGCCTGCTGAGACAGCCCTACGCGCCCTGGACTG
>DOWQ01000384.1:3060-3795 GCA_003519485.1 Streptomyces sp.
AGCGCCACGAGTTCCGAACCGGAGAGCATTTTTTTATCGCGTCTGGGGAGCCGCGCTTATGCCGATGCAAGTGATGGACCATGCGCAGAATAAGACCAAGGGCAGGGTCAAGCGAATTGTCATCATCGACCGGAACGAACTCAGCCGAGCCGGATTCATCTCTCTCATAGCCGACGACGCGGGGCTGGAGACGGCGGAGTCCAGCGATCGCCCGATCGGAAACACAGCGGACATTCACCGTCACCGGCCGGACTTATTGGTCGTCGCCGGCGAGGACCCCTCGATCGATACGCTCGAGAGCCTCGCCGCCACATCGAATACGGCGCCCATCATGGCGTTCGCCAACCGGTGGGACCGGGATACCGCGATGAGCGCGCTCCGGTTCGGCGCGCGGGGCCTGGGCCTGAAGACGGAGGGGAAAGCCACGATCATGGCGGCCATTCACGCCGTCGCGGCCGGCGGAATCTACCTCGACCCGTCCGTGGCCGACGGGGTGATCGGTGCCGCGATCGACGGGACGAGCGCACCGGAGCCGGCGGCGCGGACAAAAATCGCCACGCTGACGGACCAGGAACGCCGGGTACTGGCCTACTTGGCCAACGGACTGACGACCGCGGACATCGCCGGCCGGCTGACCGTCAGCTCCGCAACCGTGAAGTCGCACATCTCGCATGTGCTGCAGAAGCTGCAACTCCGGGACCGGTCACAGGCCGTTGTCTTCGCCTATCGGTCCGG
>DOWQ01000133.1 GCA_003519485.1 Streptomyces sp.
CTCGACTGACCGCACGGGCTCCAGGCCCGGGCGCGGTGGCCCGGGCGCGGTGGCACGGGCGCGGTGGCACGGGCTTCGCGTACGGGCGTCCCGGAGCGCGTCGCATGCCGCACGCCACGGGTCGCGTACGGGCGTTGGCCCAGCCCGCGCCGGGCAGCCGCCGACGGACAGCCGCCTCCTGGCAGCCGCTGACCCATGGCCGCCGAGACCCGCCGGGGCCGATGTCAGCCGCTGCGCCGCCAACTGCCCGCTATCGAACGGCCGTACGGCTGACCGGTGCCAGCAGGCCCGGCACGCCTCCGGGGGCACCGGCCGGTCCGGCCAGTCGGTCGATAGGGTGTTCCCATGACGACGGTGGTGCGGCGCAGGATGGGTGTCGAGGAGCGGCGGGAGCAGCTGATCGCCGTCGCGTTGCAGCAGTTCAGTCTCCGTTCGCCCGACAAGGTGACCATCGACGACATCGCCACGGCCGCCGGGATATCGCGCCCCCTCGTCTACCACTACTTCCCCGGCAAGCACAGCCTCTACGAGGCGGCGGTGCGGCGGGCGGCCGACGAGTTGGCGGCCCGGTTCGACGAGCCCCGGGAAGGCCCGCTGGGCGCGCGGCTGCTGCGGGTCATGCGGCGCTACTTCGCCTTCGTCGACGAGCACGGTCCGGGCTTCGCCGCACTGCTGCGCGGCGGCAGCGCCGTGGGGTCCGAGCGCGCCAACGCGATGATCGACGACGTCCGCGAGGTCGCGTACCGGCAGATCCTCCACCACTTGGAGGTCACCGACCCCGGCCCGCGCATCAGCCTCGTCATCCGCTCCTGGATCGGCCTCGCCGAGACCACGGCGCTGACCTGGCTGGACGGCCGGCACATCCCCCGCGCCGAGCTGGAGTTGCAGCTCGTGCACGACTTCATGGCGCTGGCGGCGGTGAGCGCGGCGTACGACGAGGAGACGGGCGCGATCGTGCGCCGTATCGTGAGTCTGGAACCGCCGGACGGCCCCTTCGGCGAGCTGGTCACCCGGCTGATCCCGCTGGCCCAGCCGCCCACCGCCTGAGGCACCCAACCGCCCGCCGCCCGGCGCGGGCACGACGGACACCGCCGCGCGACCGCGGCAAACCCCCGTGCGGCCGCCGCGAACACCGCCGCCGCGCGAACCGGAACAGTGCGCATCGACCACCGGTCCTCGGCCCGCGACATCCCGCCCGCCGCGCGCCGAAAGGCCCGGGCGCGCCCCTCTCGGGCCGTGCCCGGGCCTCCCCCCGGTTCCGTCATCCGCGGGCCGCGCCCGCTCGTGCTCAGTCCCGTTCGAAGATCGCCACCGTGCGGGGCGGGACGGTGAAGCTGCCCGTCCCCCGTTCGTACGACGACATCCGCACGACCGGGTCGGAGCCCTTCGCCTGGGCCGGGTGCAGGGCGTAGCCCTCGCCCGAGAGCTCCGCGATCCGCTGGGTGCGCTCCTCCGGGGTGGCGTTGAAGACGACGACCAGGTCACCGAGCGCCATGGTGATCACGCCGGGCGTCTCCTCCTTCCCCGAGAGCGGGAAGGAGAGTTGGTCCTGCACCTCCTCCGCCGTGGCCAAACCGAAGGCGTCCTCCGTCGTACGGACGCGCAGCAGGTCCTGGTACGCCGCCGAAACGCCCTCGATCTCCCGGCAGCCGGGGGTGAGCGACGGCGCGGTCAGCAGCGGCCGGGCGAAGGGCCACTTGTCCTTGTTGTCCGCCGCCGGCGGCAGCCCCCGGCCGAAGCCGTTGCCCGCAGCGCACTGCCAGTGGAGGGCGTTGAACCAGTCGCCGCTGTCGTAGGAGTTGCGGTCCAGTGACTTGGAGCGGAGCCGGTCCGTGCCGGCCTGGGACAGCGCCGGCCCCTGGGAGAGGGTGGCGGTGGCCATGGCCAGGACCTGCATCCGGGCCCGGTCGGCCGCGGGGGTGTCCCGGGGCAGCTTGAAGGCCAGCGCGTCGAACAGCGATTCGTTGTCGTGTGCGTCGGCGTAGGCGAGGGCCTCGCCGGGGGCGGCCGCGTAGCCGGCCGGGGAACCGTTGTAGTCGACCTCGTCGCCGCGCACCGTACGGCCCCCGGAGTTTGTGAAGGAGTATCCGGCCAGGTTGCCGCTGAGCCCGACCTTGATGAGGTCCTGGTAGTGCAGGAGGCGGGCCTTCTGCTCGGCTTCGGTGCCGTTGTTCTCCGAGGCGTTGGGGTCGGTGAACAGGCCGCTGGCGAAGCCTTGGACACCGGGGTCCTCGTCGAACGGGCCGCCGCCGCGCACGGCGTCGCGGGCGCGGTCGCTGAAGGTGGCGATGCCGGTGCCGGCCATGTTCTGCTGGGTGGCCTGTTCGAAGCGGGCGTCGTCGGCGATTTCGCCGAAGTTCCAGCCCTCCCCGTAGAGGATGATCTTCTTTCCGTCGACCCCGTCCTTCGCCACGGTGAGGGCGTCCAGCTCCTTGCGGACGGCGAGGATGTTGGACTTGGGGTGGTGGCCCATGAGGTCGAAGCGGAAGCCGTCGACCTTGTACTCCCGGGCCCAGGTGACGATCGAGTCGACGACGAGCTTGCCCATCATGTCGTGCTCGGGCGCGGTGTTGGCGCAGCAGGTGGAGGTGGCCACGCTGCCGTCGGCCAGCAGCCGCTGGTAGTAGCCGGGCACGATCCGGTCGAGGACCGACTTGCCGTCCTGGCCGCTCGCCACCGTGTGGTTGTAGACGACGTCCATGACGGTCCGCAGCCCGGCCCCGTTGAGGCCCTGGACCATCCTGCGGAATTCCACGGTCCGGCGGGTGCCGTCCGGGTCACTGGCGTAGCTGCCCTCGGGCACGGTGTAGTGCAGTGGGTCGTAGCCCCAGTTGAAGCCGTCCTCGGCCGCGGTCCGGGTGACGCACTCCTGCTGCTTCTCCGAGTCGGCGGGGTAGGACCCGAGGTCGCAGTCCGGCTCGGTCCGGCCGGACTTCTTCTCCGGGATGGTGCCGATGTCGAAGGCCGGGAGGAGATGGACGTACGAGGTGCCGGACTCCGCCAGCTCCCGCAGGTGCTTCATGCCGTCCGACGAGCGGTCCGTGAAGGCCAGGTACTCGCCCGGGTGCCGGGAGGTGGGGTCGGCGACCGAGAAGTCGCGGATGTGCAGCTCCTGGATCTGCGCGTCGCGCGTGGCCGGGGCGGCGGGCTTCTTCAGCTGCCCCCAGCCGGCGGGCGCGAGACCCGGGTCGGCCAGGTCGACGACCAGGCTCCGCTCGGAGTCGGTGGTGAGCGCGGTGGAGTACGGGTCGGTGACCTTGTTGGTGACGAGCTTCTGGACGGACGGCGCCCAGACGGTCACCGCGTACCGGTACGGCTCGCCGCGCCAGCTCTTCTTGCCCCGGACGCTCCAGACGCCGCTCGCGTCGTCCCGCCGCATCCGTACCGTACGGCCGTCGAGTTCCAGCGAGACGTTCCGGGCGGTCGGCGCCCAGACGGACAGCGTCGGCCTGCCCTGCTTCGAGAAGACGGGGCCGAGATCGGCCTCGGTGGCCTCGGCGCCGTAGAGGTCGTCGAGCGCGCCGGGGATCTGGACGCCGGTCGCTGCCAGCAGCGCGCCGTCGGCCGCCCGCTGGGTGGCGAGGAGCTGGCCGCGCAGCGCGCCCCGCACCCGGTCCCGGTCGCGCGGGTCGACGGTGAAGGCGGGGTGATCCGCCAGGTGCGGATACGCCTTCCGCTGCGCGTCGGTGAGCGAGGACGGCCGGAGCCGGAGCCACTGGCCCTCGTCGGACAGCGCGCCGTCCTCGACGGTGATCCCGCCCTCGGCCGCGTACACCAGCTGCTGGCTGGTCGCCGCGGTGGCCTTCACCTTCCAGACGACGGTGTCGCGGTCGATCCACTGCGCCTCGGCCTTCGACGGGTCGAGGTCGGGGGCGCCGCCGCTGGACGGCAGCAGGTACGCCGGCTTGCCGCCGAGCAGCCAGACCTCGTTGCCGTGGGTGGCGAGGTCGAGGGACTGGTCGCCGGGCAGGTCCTTCTCGTCGCCCTTGTGCAGGATGTAGCTGAGCGAGCCGGCGCCCTCGGCGAGCGGCACCTCGAAGGTGACGCCGTACGCGTCCCGCTTCACCGGCTGCAGCGGCTTCGACCAGTCGGTGGGCTCGGCCGCGCCGGTCCAGGTGTGCAGACCCCAGCCGTCGTAGTCGCCGTCCGCGCGCTGGTAGTGGAGGACGGCCTTGCCGGTGTCCTGCGGCGGGTACACGCCGTCGGGCCGCTTCTCCGCGAGTCCGTCCTCGCCCTGGCCGATCCAGACCTCGCCGGTCTTCGCCAGGTCGATGGTGCGTTCGGGGCCGTCGGCGGTGCCGTCCTTCTCGACGGTAAAGGTGAGCTTCCGCGCGCCCTCCTCCTCGCCGAGCTCGATCCAGGCGAAGGCACCGTAGGCGTCGCGGCCGGTGAAGGCGCCGCTCCGGTCTCCCGATTCGAGTTGCCAGCCCTCGTAGTCGCCGTCGGGGCGCTGGTAGTGGACGACGGCGTAGTCGCGGTCGACAGCCGAGGGCCGCTCCGGCGCCGGGGCCTGCCCGGCCGCCGAGGAGGCGAGATCGCTCGCGGTGCGTCCCGCGCGGTCCACGACCACCGCCTTGTAGCGCAGCGGCGTGCCGGCGGCCACCGACGCGTCGAGGTGCTGCGTCACCTTGTACGGGGCGTGGTCGGCGGTGCCGAGGGTGCGCCACTTGCCGCTGCCCACTTGGGCGGCGAAGACGACCCTGGCTCCCTCCCCGCTCTCCCCGCCGCCGGTCTCCGCGCTGATCTCGACCGTGCCGGTGGCGCCCTTCGCGGGGGCGGTGAGGTGCACGGACGGCTCGGCGGCGGGCTCGCCGAGCGGCTTCGCGGCCTTGAGCACGGTCGCGGACAGGGCGGGCAGCTCGACGGTGATCTTCTTGTCGGCGCCGCTGGTGACCTCGGCCGCCGGCTTGCCGCCGTGGATCGTACGGAAGTCCGTTCGGGCGGAGCCGGTGGGGATCTCGGCGGTCCTGGGCCCGGCGGAGTTGTTCAGCGCGACGACGTATTCGACGCCCTGCCGCGCGTCCGTACGGGAGTAGGCGTAGACCGCCTTGTCCGCGAGCCGCTCCCTCTGGGCACCGTCCCGCAACGCCGGATGGGTCTTCGTCAGCGCGGAGAGCGCGGCGATCTGCCGGTAGAGCGGGTGTTCGGGGTCGTAGGCGTCGCTCGCGTGCGTACGATCCGTGCCGAGCTGGTCGTCGTCCAGGTAGTCGGCGGTCCTCGAGGCGAAGAGGGTCTGCCGGGCGTCCTTGTCGCCGCCGGCGCCGGTGAAGCCCTGCTCGTCGCCGTAGTAGATGACGGGATTGCCGCGGGTGAGGAACATCAGTTCGTTGGCGAACTTCGCGCGCTTCAACAGCTCCGCGTCCCCGGCCTTCGGGTTGTCCTGCCTCAGGAAGGTCCCGATGCGGCCCATGTCGTGGTTGCCGAGGAAGGTGACCTGGGAGTACGCGTTGGCGCCGTCGGTGGTGTAGCGGTAGTCCTGGCCGAGGGCGGCCGAGAGCTTCTCGGCGCCGGCGCCCTGCGAGGCGTAGCCGCGGGCGGCGTCCTGGAAGGGGAAGTCGAGGGTGGAGTCGAGCCGCCCTCGGGTGACGTACGGGCTGGTGACGGCCGGGTCGGCGGAGTAGACCTCACCGAACATGAAGAAGTCGTCCCGGCCGCGCTTCGCGGCGTAGGCGTCGAGCGCGGTGGCCCACCGGGTCCAGAAGTCCAGGTCGACGTGTTTCACGGTGTCGATGCGGAAGCCGTCGATCCCGAAGTCCGCCACCCAGCGCTGGTAGATCTCCGCCATGCCCTTGACGACCTCGGGACGCTCGGTCCACAGGTCGTCCAGGCCGGCGAAGTCGCCGTACTCGGCGCTCTCGCCGGCGAAGGTGGAGTCGCCCCGGTTGTGGTACATCGTCGGGTCGTTGAGCCAGGCCGGGACCTTCGGCTCGGCCGGCGTGGACTTCGCGTCCTGTCCGGGCCGGGCGTCCTGCCCGTGCTGCGCGGCCTTCTCCGGCTGCGCGGCCTGCTGGATGTTCGGCGTGTACGGGAAGGAGCTCTCGTCGATCTTCCGGCCGCGGGTGCCGTCGCGGTCGTCGAAGGGGCGGCCGTCCCGGTCGAGATACGGATACGCGCCCTTGGGCCGGTAGCCGTACTCCTTTTCCGTGTAGTCGACGGTGTCGGCGGTGTGGTTGGTAATGACGTCGAAGAAGACCTTCATGCCCTTGCCGTGGGCCGCGTCGATCAGCTTGGTCAGGTCGGCGTTGCTGCCGAAGTGCGGGTCCACCTGCGTGAAGTCGGTGATCCAGTATCCGTGGTAGCCGGCCGACGCGTCGTCGCCCTTGCCCTGCACCGGCTTGTTCTTGAAGATCGGCGCCAGCCAGATGGCGGTGGTGCCCAGCCCCTTGATGTAGTCGAGCTTCCGGGTCAGGCCCTTGAGGTCGCCGCCCTGGTAGAAGCCCTTGTCGGTGGGGTCGTGACCGGTGTCTAGGCGGCTGCCGGTGAGGCCGCCCTTGTCGTTGGCGGTGCTGCCGTTGGCGAACCGGTCCGGCAGCACGAAGTAGAACTGCTCCCGGGTCTGGTCGTGCCGCGCGGGCTGCGCGGCGAGCGACGCGTCGGAGGGCGGTTTCGGCGGCTCGGGCCGCTCCGGCGCCGCGTACGCGGATTGCGCCGCCGGCAGGAGCGCCGCGAACAGCGCGGCCGCGAGGACAGCGGCCAATCGGCGCGGGGAACCGGTCACGAGTCGTTTCTCCTCAAGGGATACGGATGGGACGGGTGTACGGAGCGGAACGGGACGGGCAGGGCCGACCGGTCCGGGGAGGGCCGACCGGCGCGTCGGGGAGGACTGCGCCGGACGGCCGCTCGCCGCGAAGTGGTGCGGGGTGGTGCGTGACGTGCGGCGGTGCGGTGGTTCCGTGGTGCGGGGTGGTGCCCGCCCGCCGGAGCGGACCCCGACGGGCGGGTCACGGCTGAGGAACAGCAGGATCAGCCGCAGCTCCAGGCCCCGGTGTGCAGGGCGACGGCCGTGTTCGCGCCCAGCGTGGCGGTGAACTGGCCGGAGCCGTTCACCGTCACGGTGCGGCCGCTCTGCACGTCGCAGTACGAGCCGCCCGGGAGCGAGGTCTGGAAGGTCCGGCTGAGTGAGCCACCCTCGTGGTTGATGGCGACGTACGCGCTGCTGCCGCGCCCGAAGGCGATCGCGTCGCCGCCGTTGTCCCACCAGTCGGTGACGCCCGCGTCGCCCGCGGTGTTGCGGAAGCCGACCATGCCGGAGATCTCGCGCCAGTTGTGCTGGCACTTCCAGCCGTCGCTGTAACAGGCGTTCACGGTGCCGGCGTTCGGCGGCCCCGCGTCCCGGTCGCTGAACTCGTAGCCCGAGTGGACGTCCGGGGAGCCGTACGGCCAGGCCAGCATGAAGACATTGGCCAGGGTGTAGTTGGCGCCGTCCTTGTAGCTGAGGGTGTCGCCCCCACGCTCGGTGTCGTGGTTGTCGACGAAGACGGCGGACCTGCCGCTGTCCATGTAGCCCCAGCCCTCGCCGTAGTTCTTGAGGTAGGCGAGGTTCTCGTTGTTGAACACCCGCTTCAGGTCGCGGGCGTAGCGGAACTCCTGGACGTCGCCGTTGCCGAGGTATTCGTCGGGCGAGACGGCCTCGCCCGCGCCGTGGATCGCCTCCTGCTTCCAGTAGGTGCCCGGGTCGGTCAGCTGCGACTTGACGGCGGCCAGGTCGGCGGCCGGCATGTGCTTGGCGGCGTCGATGCGGAAGCCGTCCACGCCCAGCGACAGCAGGTCGTTCAGGTATCCGGCGATCCTGGAGCGGACGTAGCTCTCGCCGGTGTCGAGGTCAGCGAGGCCGACCAGCTCGCAGCTCTGCACGTTGTACCGGTCGCCGTAGTTGTTGATCTGCGACCGGCAGTCGTCCATGTCGGCGCCCGAATAGGTGCCGGGGTAGTCGTACTTGGAGTACGAGGATCCGCCGGTGCCGGTGCCGGAGCCGGCGGACATGTGGTTGATGACGGCGTCGGCGACCACCTTGACGCCCGCCGCGTGGCAGGTGTCGACCATGTTCTTGAAGGCGTTCCGGTCGCCGAGCCGGCCGGCGATCCGGTAGCTGACGGGCTGGTACGAGGTCCACCACTGCGCGCCCTGGATGTGCTCCTGGGGCGGCGAGACCTGGACGTAGCCGTAACCGGCCGGGCCGAGGCTGCGGGTGCACTCCCGGGCGACGGAGTCGAAGCGCCACTCGAACATGACGGCGGTGACGTCCTTGTCGCCGGGCGGCGCGGCCTGCGCCGGGCCGACGGGCGTGGTGAGGGTCATCGCCGTGCCCGCCGCGAGGGCGAGGGCTACGGCAAGAGGGCGGCGTCTGCTGACACTGCGGGCCATGGATCCTCCTGGGTGAGAGGGGTGGGGGTGCAGCCTCGTACGGCAACGCGCCATGCCCGTAAGGCCAGTGGGGTGGGGTGAATCTTGCTGCAAAAAACCAGCAAGCTCTTGCGCACCGGACCGTACGAGCCCCGCAGTCCAGGGTCAAGACCCTGGACAATCTCCGTTCAACAGCCCTTCAACGACAGGGGGAAGCGCAGCGGAGGATCGCTGCAAACTCTTTCGCAAGCATTGCAGGACTGTTACCGTCGAGCACGACTCCGGCCCGGCCGACCGGGGGACCCCGTACACAGCGGACGGCCCACGGCCCCGCGCCGTACGGACCCCACGCGCCCGGCCGGCCGGGTCGGTCCCCCCGCGGGCACCGGCACAGGTACCGGGAACTTGAGCGAGCGGCACGCGGCACACGCGCCACGCCGGCCTCCCCCACGAGGGCACCGACGGAACCACCGGAGCCCCGGAACGGCGGCGTGCCCCTGCCACCGCCGGGCGTACGGGTGCTCACCAATTCTGTACGGGCGGCCCCCCGAAACCCCTGCGGCCGACGCCTGTTGAGCCCGGCAGGACCCAAGGGATGTGGTGACACATGGGAAACAGCCGCCAGGCAAAACGCGCCCCGGACGACGACCGCCCGGGCATCTGGGTCGGCTACGGCAAACTGGTCAAACTTTTCCGGGAACGCGCCGGAATCACCCAGCAGCAGTTGGCCGACACCATCGGGTACTCGTACGAGCAGGTCGCCTCCGTCGAGCAGGGCCGACGGCCGGCGAAGTCGGCCTTCACCGAGGCCGTGGAGCGGGAGCTGGAAGCCGGCGGGACCTTGCAGGCCCTGCAGGACGACGTGGACGTGGCCCGGCTGCCCGCGTTCTTCCAGGACTTCGCATTGATCGAGGCAGAGGCGGTGAGCCGCTCGGCCTACGATCCCCTGCTCATTCCCGGTCTGTTGCAGACGGAGAGCTACGCGCGGACCCTGCTCGCCGCACACTTCCCGCCGCTGGCCAACGAGGTCGTCGATGAGCGGGTCGCCGCGCGTCTCGCCCGGCAGGACCTGCTGACCCGCAAACAGCCACCCCTGATGCTCGCCTTCATCATTGAGGAGCCCGCCCTGCACCGTGCCGTGGGCGGCCCGGTGGTCATGGCGGAGCAGCTGCGGCATCTGCTCCAGTGCGGCGGCCTCCGCAATGTCGGAGTCCAGGTCATGCCCACGTCCCGGTCCGCGCACAGCGGCCTCAACGGACCGATGGTGCTGCTGGAAACCGTCGAACGCCAGCCCCTCGTCTACCTCGAATCCCAGGACGTGATGACCGTGGTGTCCGACCGAATTGAGGTCAGCGAGTTCTGGGCACGCTATGGCATGCTGCGATCGCAGGCTCTGGACGGCGAGGAGTCTGCGCGTCTCATCGAACGCGTGGCGGGAGAGATATGAACACGGAACGGTCCGCGGACCAGTCGTCTGGCCTGGCCTGGTTCAAGAGCAGCTACAGCGGTACGAGCGGCGGTGATTGCGTCGAGGTCGCGGCCGCCCCGGCCGGCGTCCTCGTGCGGGACTCCAAGGAGAGGCACGGCCCCGTGCTGAGCTTTTCCGCCGCCCAGTGGTCCGCCTTCGTGGCCCACACGGGCGCCCGGACCGGCGCGGAGGGCTGACCACCGCCCACGGCTCGGCCTGCCCGGTGCCCCCGTCCCCGGCTGCCGGAGCGACGGGGGCACCGGTCTGCCGCATGCCTCTCCCCCTGGGCGCGGCATGGCGGACCCGCCCGGAATCACCCGGGGCCGGACCAGCCCCGGCGAGCAGCCCGGTGACAACCCGGGTCAACCGTCCCTGCGGGCCTGCCCCGTCGAGCCGCGCACCACCAGATCCGGCTGGAACACGAACTCCGTACGCTGCACCGGCGTCCCCGCAATCTCCTCCAGCAGCGCGCCGACCGCCGCCGTCGCCATCGCCTGTACGGGCTGCCGCACCGTCGTCAGCGGCGGGTCGGTGAAGGCGATCAGCGGGGTGTCGTCGAAGCCGACCACCGAGATGTCGCCGGGGACGGTCAGGCCGCGCTGCCACGCCGCCCGCACCACCCCCAGCGCCATCAGGTCGCTGCCGCACACGATGCCCGTGCAGCCCTGGTCCAGCAGCGCCCCGGCCGCCGCCTGGCCGCCCTCGAGGCCGAACAGGGTGTGCTGGATACGCCCTTCGGCCTCCTCCGGGGACTGCCCCAGCGCCGCTCGCAGCGCCGCGGCGAAGCCCTCCGCCTTGCGCCGCGAGGGCACATAGCGCCGCGGGCCGACGGCGAGGCCGATCCGCTCGTGGCCCAGCTCGGCCAGGTGCGTCACGGCCATCCGCGCCGCCGACCGGTCGTCGGGGGACACGAAGGGCGCGGAGATGTGCTCGTTGTAGCCGTTGATCAATACGAACGGCACGCCCCGCGCGCTCAGCCGGGCGTAGCGCGCCGGGTCGGCGCTGGTGTCGGCGTGCAGCCCGGACAGGAAGACGATCCCGGTGACGCCGCGCTCCTCCAGCTGCTCCACCAGCTCGTCCTCGGTGGCCCCGCCAGGCATCTGGGTGCAGAGCACCGGGGTGTACCCGTGCCCGGCCAGCACCTGCTCGATGACCTGGGCGAAGGCGGGGAAGATCGGGTTGCTGAGCTCCGGGATCACCAGGCCGACCAGCCCGGCGCTGCGCCGCCGCAGCCGTACGGGACGCTCGTAGCCGAGCACGTCGAGCGCGGCGAG
>DOWQ01000134.1:0-4146 GCA_003519485.1 Streptomyces sp.
CAACGCCGCCGGCGGGGCGGAGGCCGTCGCCTCCCGCAAGGACATCGTGCTGCCCGCGCCGGCCTCACGGGCCGCCCCCGTGCCGCGCGGCGCGGACCTCCGCGTCAGCGGGCTGAGCTCCTTCACCACCCCGAACAAGGACTTCTACCGGGTGGACACCGCCCTGGTGGTGCCCAAGGTCGACGCCACCCGCTGGCGGCTGCGGATCCACGGCAAGGGGGTGCCCCGCCCGCTGACCGTCGACTTCCAGGACCTCCTCGGCCGGCGGCTGATCGAACGGGACATCACGCTCACCTGCGTCTCCAACGAGGTCGGCGGCCCGTACGTCGGCAACGCCCGCTGGATCGGGGTGCCGCTGGCGGACCTGCTGCGCGAGGCCGGGGTGCGCCCGCCGTCGAAGGGCGGCCCGGCGGACCAGCTCGTGGCCCGCTCGGTGGACGGCATGACCATCGGCTCCCCGGTGGAGACGGTCATGGACGGCCGCGACGCGATGCTCGCGGTCGGCATGAACGGCGAGCCGCTCCCCTTCGACCACGGCTTCCCGGTGCGGATGCTCGTGCCCGGCCTCTACGGCTATGTGTCGGCCTGCAAGTGGATCGACGACCTGGAGCTGACGACCTTCGACGCCTACGACCCGTACTGGGTGAAGCGGGACTGGGCCCAGGAGGCGCCGGTCAAGACCCAGTCGCGCATCGACACGCCCCGGCCCTTCGCGAGCCCGAAGGCCGGCCCGGTGCCCGTCGCGGGTGTCGCCTGGGCGCAGCACCGGGGCATCGACCGGGTCGAGGTACGGGCCGACGGCGGCGCGTGGCACACCGCGCGGCTGGCGGCGGAGGACAGCACCGACACCTGGCGGCAGTGGGTCTGGGAATGGCCCGCCACCGCCGGCTCCCACACGCTCGAGGTCCGCGCCACGGACCGCGAGGGCAACACGCAGACGGACGAGCGCGTCGGCACGGTGCCGGACGGCGCGACCGGATGGCACTCGGTGGTGGTCGACGTGAAATGACCGCCGGCCCCGGGTCTTTCCCCCACGGCTTCCCCGGGCTGATTCCCCGCCCCTCACATATCGACCTATCGATCTGTCGACCCGACTGACCCACCGACCGACCGACCGTTTTCCGCAACACCACTCTCATCAGGAGAACACCATGCGCGCCATCCGTACCAGCCGTATCCGCCGCACCGCCGTGGCCGTCACCGCCGCGGTCGCCCTGCCGTTCGCGCTGGCCGCCTGTTCCGACGACAGCGGCAGCGCGGACGCCGGCTCCGACAGCTCGTCCACCGCCTCCGAGAAGCCCGAGAAGCCCGAGGAGGACACCGCCGAGGCGGAAGCCACCACCGCCGCCGGGCCGTTCGGCCCCGGCTGCGCGGCCGTGCCCGAGGACGGCGAGGGCAGCTTCGACGGCATGGCGAAGGCCCCCGTCGCCACCGCGGCGTCCAACAACCCGGCCCTGTCCACCCTCGTCACCGCGGTGAAGAAGGCCGGACTGGTGGACACCCTCAACAGCGCCGAGAACATCACCGTCTTCGCGCCGACCAACGACGCCTTCGCCAAGATCCCGAAGGCTGACCTGGAGAAGGTGCTCAACGACAAGGAGACGCTGACCAAGATCCTCACCAACCACGTCGTCGGCGAGCCGCTCAAGGCTCCGGCGGACCTGGAGAACGGCAGCTACGAGACGCTCGCCAAGACCGACCTCACCACGGCCGGCTCCGGTGAGTCCTTCAAGGTCAACGACTCGGCGCAGGTCGTCTGCGGGAACGTGGAGACGGCCAACGCGGACGTCCACATCATCGACACCGTGCTGATGCCGTAAATATCATGATCGGTACCGCTCCGTGCGTGACAGCAGTCTTGCTGTCACGCACGGAGCGGCTTACGTTCCGGCTATGGACCTGGAGCTCCGCCACCTGAGGACCGTCCTGGCGATCGCCGAGGCCGGCAGCCTCACCAAGGCGGCCGCCGGGCTCGGGCTGGCGCAGCCCGCCCTGAGCACCCAGCTCAAGCGGATCGAACGCACCCTGGGCGGGCCGCTGTTCGAGCGGGACCGGCACGGCGCGCGCCCCACCCCCCTCGGCGAGCTGGTGCTGAGCCGGGCCCGGGTGCTGCTCCCGGCCGTGCAGGGGCTCCAGGAGGAGGCCGTACGGTTCGCGAACGGCGGCGCGGACCTGCCGCGCTTCCGGCTCGGCGGCACCCACGGCCCGCTGCTGGGCGGGCTGGTGGACCGGCTCGCCGCCGCCCAGCCGACGGGCGCCGTGACCACGTACACCTCGTGGTCCATGCAGGAGATCACCGGCATGGTGGCCGACGGCCGGCTCGACTACGCGCTGATCGGGGTCTGCGGCGACGGGCAGGCCCCCGACGCGGACCGGATGGCCTGGTACATCGTCGGCACCGACCCCGTCTTCGTCCTGCTGCCCGAGGACCATCCGCTGGCCGCCCGGCCGGAACCGGAGTTGGAGCTCGCGGAGCTGGCCGGCGAGTGCTGGACCAATGTGCCCGGCGAGGGCTGCTTCGCGGACTGCTTCACGGCCGCCTGCGCCCGCGCCGGTTTCACCCCCCGCTCCATCTACGAGACGGACGTGGCCTCCTCCGTGCACCTCGTCCAGGTGGGTCGCGCGGTCGGGCTGTGCCGGGCCACCTTCCCGCCGACGCCCGGCCTGGTCACCCGGCCGCTCGCCGGGGCGCCGCTGAGCTGGCGCCATCTGTTCGGCTGGTACCCCGGCTCCCCCGCCGCCCCCGGGGCCGCCGCCGTCGTCGCGCACGCCCGCGCGGCCCACGCCGAGGCCACCCGGCGCAGCGAGACCTACACCGGCTGGCTCGCGGCACACCCGGAGTTCGGCACCGCGCCGCGGCCTTGAGCGCGGTGTCATGAGCGCGGTGTCATGAGCCGGCGTCGCGGCCGAAACACGGGCCATAACACTGCGGAGGGGGAAAATTGACAGGTTCACGCTGGGTCGCCGCGTGGCTACGGTGTCGCCACCCCCGACACACCGAGGAGACACCCAATGCTCCGCAGACACGGCGTGATCGTCGGCTTCGCAGCCGCGATCACGGCACTCGGTACCGCCGCCTACCCAGCGGTCGCAGGACAGGCCCCCATGACCGCCCCCACCGCCGCCCAGACCGTCCAGGACCGGACGCCCGCCCCCGAGGTGCCGGCGGCGATGCTCGAGGCGATGCAGCGGGACCTCGGCCTCACCCGGGCCGAGGCGAAGGAACGCATCGCTGACGAGCACCACGCCGGGCAGACCGAGACGGCACTCCGCAAGGACCTCGGCGACAAGCTCTTCGCCGGATCGTGGCTGACCGGCGCCGACGCCGAGCTCGTCGTCGCCACCACCGGCAAGGCGGCGGCCCGCGGGATCGAGAAGGCGGGCGCTACGGCGAAGGTCGTCGACCACAGCCTGCGCGACCTGAACTCCGTCAGGAGCGGCCTGGACCGGGCCGCCGGGCAGGACGCGCCCACCGGCGCCTCCGTCTGGTACGTCGACGTGAAGACCAACAGCGTCGTCGTCCTCGCCTCGAAGGCCTCCGCGGCGAAGGCGTTCGTCCAGGACTCCGGCGTGGACGCCGACGCGGTACGGATCGTGAAGTCGGACGAGACTCCCCGCACCTTCTACAACCTGCGCGGCGGCGACGCGTACTACATGGGCGGCGGACGCTGCTCGGTCGGCTTCTCGATCACCCGGGGCAGCCAGGGCGGCTTCGCCACCGCCGGCCACTGCGGCACCACCGGGACCAGCACCACCGGCTACAACCAGGTCGCGCAGGGCCAGTTCGCCGGCTCCTCGTTCCCGGGCAACGACTACGCCTGGGTCTCGACCAACAGCAACTGGACCCCGACGGCCACCGTCAAGGGCCAGAGCGGCGACGTCCAGGTGGCCGGCTCCACAGTGGCCCCGGTCGGCTCCTCGATCTGCCGCTCCGGCTCCACCACCGGCTGGCACTGCGGCAGCGTGCAGCAGCTGAACGCCTCCGTCAGCTACCCGCAGGGCACCGTCAACGGCCTGACCCGGACCTCGGTCTGCGCCGAGCCCGGCGACTCGGGCGGCTCCTTCATCTCCGGCAACCAGGCGCAGGGCGTCACCTCCGGCGGCTCCGGCAACTGCAGCAGCGGCGGCACCACCTACTTCCAGCCG
>DOWQ01000134.1:4178-6969 GCA_003519485.1 Streptomyces sp.
CGACCTGTACCTGCAGAAGTGGAACGGCTCGTCCTGGGCGAGCGTCGCGAGCGGCGTGACCGCGAGCGCCGACGAGACCGTCACCTACACCGGCACCTCCGGCTACTACCGGTACGTGGTCCACGCCTACAGCGGTTCCGGCTCCTACACCTTCGGGATGGACCGCCCGTAGCGGGGGCCACCGCTTCCGCAGGACAACGCGCCGCCGCCCGCACCTGCCCGGGCGGCGGCGCCCTGCTGTGACCGGCGCCCTGCTGTGCCTCGGCGCCCTGCGCCTGCCGTACGGCCGTCCCGCGCGCCGCGCCGGACCGGGCCGCCGGATCAGCCGGCCGGCCCGGCAACCGACCGGGCCGCCGGGACTCAGACCACGTGGTGCTCGACCGCGATCTGCTCGACGCGGTGTGCCAGCTCCGTGTCGAGCTCGGTGATCTTGCCGCCGACACTGTGCGTGTTCACCGACACCGTGAGCTTGTTGTAGCTGAGGGTCAGGTCCGCGTGGTGCCCCAGGCTCTCCTGCACCCGGGCGATCTCCGTGACGATCGCCGCCGCGGCGAGGTGCCCCGCGAAGGTGTACGTGCGCTCGATGCGGTCGCCGGCCGCCGTCCAGCCGGGCAGCTCCGCGAGCGCGTTCTCGATCTCCTGCGGTGTGAGCGGTTCGGGTGCCATGTCTGCTTCCCTCCGTGTGGATGCCACCCCCAGCCTGCCACCGCTGCGGGCCGCCGGCCGGTACGCCACGGCGGCCCCGACGGCCGGGTGGCGGCTGCCCGGGCCCGTACGCCCCACGGCCCGTGCCCGTGCCCGCGGCGGCGCCGGTGACCTGTGCCGTCGGTGCGACCCCGGCGGAGGGGTGGTGCTGGTCCCACCGCGGCCACGGGGGCAGGCCCCAGCGGGGGGAAACGGGCTCACCGGTTTGTTGAGGGGGCCCTGATCGCGGACACTCGACTCATGATGACAAGCATCGAAGCGCCGGGCGCGCAAAGCAGCCCCCCGGCCCCCGCAGCGGCAGGGACCGGGAGCGACTTCGCCCGGCTCGCCAAGCGTGTGACGAATGCCGGCCTGCTGGACCGGCGCCCCGGCTACTACACCCTGCGGCTTTCCGTGGTCGGAGCGCTGTTCGTGGCCGGCTGGACCGCCTTCGCCCTGATCGGCGACTCCTGGTGGCAGCTGGCCGTCGCGGGCTTCCTTGCCGTGATCTTCGGGCAGGTCGCCCTGATCACGCACGATCTCGCGCACCGGCAGATATTCCGCCGGCGCCGGCCGAGCGAGATCGGCGGCCGGATCTTCGGCAACCTCGGCATCGGGATGAGCTACGGGTGGTGGATGAACAAGCACACCCGGCACCACGCGAACCCGAACCACGAGGAGCTCGACCCCGACGTCAACCCCGACATCCTCGTCTGGTCCCTGGACCAGGCGCGCGCCAGCCGCGGCCTGCCGCGCTTCATCGGCAGCCGGCAGGCGTACCTGTTCTTCCCGCTGCTCACCCTGGAGGGGTTCAACCTCCACGTGTCGAGCATCCGGGGGCTCGGCAGCCGGTCGATGAAGCGGCGCGGCGTCGAGGCCGCCATGCTCTTCACACACCTCGCCGTCTATCTGGGCGCGCTGTTCCTGGTGCTCTCCCCCGGCAAGGCCGTGGCCTTCCTCTTCCTCCACCAGGCGGTCTTCGGCGTCTACCTCGGGTCCGTCTTCGCCCCGAACCACAAGGGCATGCCGACGTTCACCGGTGACGACCGGCCCGACTTCCTGCGCCGCCAGGTGCTCACCTCCCGCAATGTGCGCGGCGGTGCCCTCACCGACATCGCGCTGGGCGGGCTGAACTACCAGATCGAGCACCACCTCTTCCCGAGCATGCCCACCCCGCACCTGCGCCGGGCCCAGAAGATCGTCCGCAGCTACTGCGCCGAGCTGAACATCGCCTACCACGAGACCGGGCTGATCGCCTCGTACTCCGAGGCGCTGCGGCACCTGCATGCGGTGGGAGCACCGATCAGGCACTCGCTGACCTGATCACCCGGCCGAACCCCGAACCCCACCCCGAAGACGGGGCGAGGCGAGGGCGGGAGCAGCGCGCGGGCCGGACGGCACGGGGGACCGCCATCCACCGGCCGTGGCCCGGCGCGGCGAGAGCCGCTCATCAGCGCACGCGTTCGCCCGGCTCGCCCGCCGGCGGGGTCACCGGCACCTGCGGGCCGTCGGCCTCGGACAGCCAGCGGCGCAGCACCCGGTGCACCTGNNCGCCCCTCCGCCACCGGCGGTGACAGCTCGGCCGGCCAGAAAAGGAACGCCTCCCCCTGGGCACCGCCCAGCCCTCCGTGCGAGCCGATCTGCGCCTCAAAGGCATGGACCTGGCCGGTCTTCGGGTCGTAGGCGGAGTTGACCATGATGTCCGCGGCGTGCGGGAAGCGCGCGGCGCGCCGGACCGCCTCCGGGGCGGCGGACCCGAACGGGGCCAGCGGGTCGGCGCCGGTCAGCACGCGCTGGTCGAGCCGGTTCTCGGCGCCGTCCGGCCCCAGCGCCACGGTGCCGTACTCCTCGCTGCGCACCACCACGAAGCCGATGCCGGGATGCTCGGCGAGAGTCCGCAGCAACCCCGGGCAGCGGCGCTCGATCTCCTCCCGGCTCGCCCGCTCCGGCAGCCCGGGGAAGCTGATCAGGCCGAGGTTCCCGGAGGCGAGGACGACCGGGTCGGCGCCGGCCTCCTGGCGGGTCTCCACGTCCTCCTCCTCGGGCCGGTGCAGGGCCGCGCGGGCCGCGTACCGGGCCTCGGCGCCGGTCCCCCGCTCGATCCGCC
>DOWQ01000382.1 GCA_003519485.1 Streptomyces sp.
GGGCGGTGCGTCCGCGGGCGTCCCCGCGGGCAGTGCCGGCGCCTGCGGCCCGGCGGTGCGCTGCCGGCTCTCGGGGTGCGCCTCCAGCCAGCTGCTGATGGCGATCCGCGCGGCCGGCGTCCGGGCGTGCTCCAGCCATTCCGGGGACGGTCCGGCAGCGTGGTCCTGGCCCATCAGCAGTTGGAACGTGTCCCCGTCGTCGAGGACCGTGGCCAGCGTGGCGAGCCGGCCGTTGACCCGCGCGCCCATGCACGTGTGTGCCCTGCCGCCGTGCAGCGCGTACGCCGCGTCCACGCAGCTGGCGCCCGCCGGGAGGCTGAGGGTGCTGCCGCCGCCGTGGAAGACGGTGATCTCCCGGTCTTCGGCGAGGGCCTCGCGCAGGGAGGTCCAGAAGGCCTCGGAGTCGGGGGTGGCCTCCTGCCAGTCGAGCAGCCGGGAGAGCCAGCCGGGCCGGGTGGGGTCGGCGCGCTCGCCGTCAGGGGCATCGACGGCGTCGCCACTGTCGGCGGCGCTGTCCGGCGCGGTGTACGGATTGCCGAGCGCGATGACGCCCGCCTCGGCCACCTGGTGCATCCGGTGGGTCCGGATGAGGACCTCCGCGACCTCGCCGTCCGGGCCGGCGGCCACGGCGGTGTGCAGGGACTGGTAGAGGTTGAACTTGGGCGCGGCGATGAAGTCCTTGAACTCGGAGATCACCGGGGTGAGGCAGGTGTGCAGCTCGCCGAGGACCGCGTAGCAGTCGGCGTCCTCCGTCACGAGCACGAGGAGCCGGCCGAGGTCGGCCCCGGTCAGCTCGCCCCGCTTGCGCCGCACCCGGTGGACGGAGACGAAGTGCCGCGGTCTGATCAGGACTTCGGCGGTGATGCCCGCCTCGCGCAGTACGGAGCGCATCTCGTCTGCCGTTCCGGCCAGCACGGTGCTGTCGGTGTGTTCCTGGACGAGGCGGCGGGTGTCCTCGTACTGCTCGGGGTGCAGGATCGCGAAGACCATGTCCTCGAGCTCGGTCTTGAGCGCCTGGACGCCGAGCCGTTCGGCGAGCGGGATGAGGACGTCCCGGGTCACCTTCGCGATGCGCACCTGTTTCTCCGGACGCATGACACCGAGCGTGCGCATGTTGTGCAGCCGGTCGGCGAGTTTGACCGACATCACCCGGACGTCGTTGCCGGTCGCGACGAGCATCTTGCGGAAGGTCTCGGGCTCGGCCGCGGCGCCGTAGTCCACCTTCTCCAGCTTGGTGACCCCGTCGACGAGATAGCGCACCTCCTCGCCGAACTGCTCGCCCACCTGATCGAGCGTCACTTCGGTGTCCTCCACGGTGTCGTGGAGCAGCGACGCGGTCAGGGTCGTGGTCTCGGCGCCGAGCTGAGCGAGGATCAGCGTCACGGCGAGCGGGTGGGTGATGTACGGCTCACCGCTCTTGCGCATCTGGCCCCGGTGCGAGGACTCCGCCAGGAGGTACGCCCGGCGCAGCGGGTCCAGGTCGGCGCCGGGGTGGTGGGCGCGGTGGACCTTGGCCACATGTTCGATCGCGTCCGGCACCTGCTCCCGGGCTCCCGGTCCGAGGAGCGCCGCGCGCCCGAGTCTGCGCAGCTCGATGCGGGGGCGGCCGCGCCTGCGGACGGGAGGACCAGGTTTCATGGCCTCTGCGCACATGGGCACCTCCGGCGGCTCGACCGGCGGGGCGGCATGACCGCTTCTGACCGCTGCCCGCTGCGGCCGGGACGGCATGTGCCCCTGGGCTCCCCGAGACGGGTACCCAGGCCGGTGCTTGATGCTACCGGCCATGTCCCGCGCCTCCGGACAGTGCCCGTCCGGAGTGAACGAGATCACCTATTCGAGCGACAGCTCAGCCGAAAACCGTTGCGAGCCAGTCCGGGTCGAGAGTGCCCTCGGCGACGATTTCCGCGGGGCCGGTCATCTCGATGCCGCCGTCGGGCCGCTCGGTGATCGTCAGGCTGCCGCCGGGAAGATCCACGGTGTACGTCTCGGGCCGGCCGGTGATCGCGGGGTCCGCGCCGTCCCGGCGGGCCGCGGCGACCATCACGGCGCAGGCGCCGGTGCCGCAGGACCGGGTCTCCCCGGCGCCCCGCTCGTGGACGCGCATCGCCACGTGCCGGGGACCGCGGTCGACGACGAACTCGACGTTCGCGCCGTCCGGGTAGGCGGTGGCCGGCTCGACGGGGGGCGCCTCGAGCAGCGCGCCCGCGTGGGACAGGTCCTCGACGAACGCGACCGCGTGCGGATTGCCCATGTTGACGTGACGGGCGGGCCAGCTGCGGCCCCCGGCCGTCACGGACACCTCGCCCTCCGGGAGCAGCGCCTCCCCCATGCCGACGGTGATGTCTCCCGGAGTGCCGTCGGCGCCCGCCTTCGCGATGTGCACGCGGCGCACCCCGGCGCGGGTGGCGACCGCCAGGTCGCCCTCCGCCGCGAGCCCGGCGCGCTGCAGGTAGCGGGCGAACACCCGTACGCCGTTGCCGCACATCTCGGCGACACTGCCGTCGCCGTTGCGGTAGTCCATGAACCACTCGGCCCGCGCGGCCATCCCGGCCGCCTCGGGGTGCGCCGCGGACCGTACGACATGCAGCAGGCCGTCCCCGCCGATGCCGCCCCGCCGGTCGCAGAGACGGGCGACGGCGGCCGGGGACGGATCGAGGGCGTTCTCCGGATCCGGCAGGATGACGAAGTCGTTCTCGGTGCCGTGGCCCTTGAGGAAGGCGATGGGTGCGGTGCTCACCCTCCCGATGCTACGACCCCGCGGGTACGCCCGTCGCGGCCGGTCAGCGGAGGCGGGCCACCCGCCAGAGGCAGAGGGCCGCCACCGTGCCGACGACGAGCGCGTAGAGGAGTACGACGCGCCAGTCGAGGCGGGCACCGGTGCCGCGGGCCGGGAAGCCCGGCCAGGTGAGGCCGACCCGGCGGGCCGCCATCACGCTCCAGCCGGCCGCGCAGCAGCAGATGAGCAGGCCGAGCATGGCGACGACCGCGCCGCCGCCCCCGAAGGCGAAGGCCAGCGGGAAGGCGAACATCAGTGAGCCGAGGGCCGCCAGCACGACGATCGGCGCGAGCTGCCAGATCCGCAGTTTCCTCGGCGGCCGGATCTCACGGAAGGATTCGCCGCCTTCGGGGGCGGCATCCGCGTCGGGCCCGTCCGGGGCCAGGGACGCCTGGAGCCCGTCCGGCGGCTGCGGTCTGTCACGGGGGCCGGCCTCCATCGCCACGCGCCCTCCCAGTCAGACATCGGCTTGATCGAAGGTCGATGATGGCACGCCCGACATGGCCCGGAGGACGCCTGGAGCGTCCCGATGCCATCACGTGATCAGGCTGTGACCGCTCGTTCGACGAACGTCATCGCCCGCCCCAGCAGTTCCCCCCGCTGGGCCTCGGCCCCGCTGAGCCAGTGCACCCGGGGGTCCCGGCGGAACCAGGAGTCCTGGCGGCGCGCGAAGCGCTTGGTGGCGCGTACGGTCTCGGCCTGCGCCTCCTCCTCGCCGCACTCCCCCGCCAGGAAGGCGAGCACCTGCTGGTAGCCCAGCGCGCGGGAGGCCGTACGGCCCTCGCGGAGCCCGGCGGCCTCCAGCTCGCGCACCTCCGCGACGAGCCCCTCGTCCCACATCCGGCGCGCCCGCGCGGCGATCCGGGCGTCGAGCTCCGGGCGGCCGACGTCGACGCCGATCTGGACCGTGTCGTAGACCGCCTCGTGGCCGGGCAGGTTGGCCGTGAACGGGCGGCCGGTGATCTCGATCACCTCCAGGGCCCGGACGATGCGCCGGCCGTTGCCGCACAGGATCGCCCTGGCCGCGTCGGGGTCGGCGGCGGCGAGCCGGGCGTGCAGGGCACCGGGGCCCAGGTCCTCGAGTTCGGCCTCCAGCCGGGCCCGTACGGCCGGGTCGGTGCCGGGGAACTCCAGCGCGTCGATGGCGCCGCGCACGTACAGCCCGGAGCCGCCGACGAGCACGGGCGTACGGCCGTCGGCGAGCAGCCGGTCGATCTCCGCCCGGGCCAGCCGCTGGTACTCGGCCACGCTCGCGACCTCCGTCACGTCCCAGATGTCGAGCAGCCGGTGCGGCACGCCCTGCCGCTCGACCGGGGAGAGCTTGGCGGTGCCGATGTCCATGCCCCGGTACAGCTGCATGGAGTCGGCGTTCACGACCTCCCCGCCGAGCCGCTGGGCGAGGGCGACGCCGAGATCGGACTTGCCGGCCGCCGTGGGGCCGACGACGGCGATGACGCGTGGGGAGTCCTCTGTGCGCTTCACCGCTCCAGTCTCCCAAACCCGCGGTCCGGCCCGGGACGAGTCGCCTGCCGGGCGGCGGGGCCCGGAGTGCGGCCCGGCCAGAGGACGCTTCCGGAGAGCAGGATCGGCCTCGCGCGCGTAAAATATGGGATGAATATGGGCGTTTTCAGATGGTTCCATCGCCTGTGGTCAACCGTCCGGGGCGGACGGGGGCGACAGCCGCGGCGGGACCGGAGGGAATGCCCGCACCAGCCTCCTACGAGGGAGATGTCGCTCATGGGCCTGATGGACAAACTCAAGGGCAAGATGCAGGGCCAAGGTGGCCGTGACCTCGCGCAGCAGCACGGGGACAAGATCGAAAAGGGTACGGACCGGGTCGGCGACATGGCCGATTCCAAGACCCGGGGCAAGCACAGCAGGCACATCCGTACCGGCACCAAGAAGGGCAAGGACGCGCTCGGCCGTTACTCCGGGAAGGACGACGACACCGGAGTGTGACCGCCCACGTGCGACGGCCGCGCCGCCTGTGGGCGGCGCGGCCGTCGCGCTGTGTCCGGGGCCGGTACTGCGGTCGGCACTGTGCCGAGATGCTCCCCGGCACTGCGTCGGCGCTACGACCAGGCGGCGACGAGATAGCCGACGCCGTAGGGGGCGTCGTCGTACAGCAGTTCCCCGCCCAGCCCCGCTGCCCCGCCCGCTCCGGCGAGCACCTGCCAGGGCGCACGGCCCACGGCCTTGAGTTCGTAGGCGAGTTCCGCGTCGAGCGCCATCAGCGCCTCCGTGTCCGCCGCGCCGAGCGCGCGTGCGGCACCGGCGTCGAAGCCGGTGGCCCGCTCGTCGAGATAGCCGGGCGCCTTCAGGGTGCGGCAGGCGCTGCCGTCCCCCATGACCAGCAGGGCGACCCGTTCCGCACCGGCGGCGATCTCGCGGCCGACCTGGGCGCACCGCTCGGCGGCCAGCGGTTCGCCGACGCCGAGCCCCTCGACGGGCGCGG
>DOWQ01000188.1:0-130 GCA_003519485.1 Streptomyces sp.
AGGGAGATCCGCTTTCGCGGGATGTCGATGTCCCGCACCTTCACCCGGACGATGTCGCCCGGCTTCACCACGTCCCGCGGGTCCTTCACAAAGGTCTTCGACATCGCGGAGACATGGACCAGCCCGTCCT
>DOWQ01000188.1:137-2986 GCA_003519485.1 Streptomyces sp.
GCGACGTTCGTGACGACGCCCTCCAGGATCATGCCCGCCCGCAGGTCGCCGATCTTCTCGACGCCCTCCTTGAAGCCCGCCGTCCTGAACGCCGGCCGCGGGTCGCGGCCGGGCTTCTCCAGCTCCCGCAGGATGTCGGTGACGGTCGGCAGCCCGAAGGAGTCGTCCACGAACTCCTCCGGCCGCAGCGCGCGCAGCACGGTGGTGTTGCCGATCAGGGACGGGACGTCGCTCCCCGCCACGCGCACCATCCGCCGCACCACCGGATACGCCTCGGGGTGCACGCTGGACGCGTCCAGCGGGTCCTCCCCGGCCGCGATCCGCAGGAAGCCGGCGCACTGCTCGTACGCCTTGGGGCCGAGCCGGGACACCTCCTTGAGGGCCTTGCGGCTCCGGAAGGGGCCGTGCGTGTCGCGGTGCGCGACGATGTTCTCGGCGAGGCCGGCGCCGATGCCGGAGACCCGGCCGAGGAGCGGCGCGGAGGCGGTGTTGACGTCCACCCCGACCCCGTTGACGCAGTCCTCGACCACCGTGTCGAGCGAGCGCGAGAGCTTCACCTCGGACAGGTCGTGCTGGTACTGGCCGACGCCGATCGACTTGGGGTCGATCTTCACCAGCTCGGCCAGCGGATCCTGGAGTCGGCGGGCGATGGACACCGCGCCGCGCAGCGACACATCGAGCTCGGGCAGCTCCTGCGAGGCGAAGGCGGAGGCGGAGTAGACCGAGGCGCCGGCCTCCGAGACCATCACCTTGGTGAGCTTCAGCTCCGGTTCGCGCGCGATGAGGTCGGCGGCGAGCCGGTCCGTCTCGCGGGAGGCGGTGCCGTTCCCGATGGCGATGAGCTCGACGCGGTGCTCGCGGGCGAGCCGGGCCAGTGAGGCCAGCGAGGCGTCCCACTTCTGCTGCGGCACATGGGGATGGACGGTGTCGGTCGCGGCGACCTTGCCGGTGGCGTCGACGACGGCGACCTTGACGCCCGTACGGAAGCCGGGGTCGAGCCCCATGGTGGCGCGGCTGCCGGCCGGGGCGGCCAGCAGCAGGTCGCGGAGGTTCGCCGCGAAGACGCGCACCGCCTCGTCCTCGGCGGTCTGCCGCAGCCGGAGCCGCAGGTCGATGCCGAGGTGCACGAGGACCCGGGTGCGCCAGGCCCAGCGGACGGTGTCGACGAGCCAGCGGTCCGCGGGCCGGCCGCGGTCGGCGACGCAGAATCGCCGGGCGATCGAGGTCTCATAGGAACTCGGGCCCTCGGCGGCCGGCTCCTCGGGCTCCAGCACCAGGTCGAGCACGTCCTCCTTCTCGCCGCGGAACATGGCGAGGATGCGGTGCGACGGGAGTTCCGCGAACCGCTGGGAGAAGTCGAAGTAGTCGGCGAATTTGGCGCCGGCCTCCTCCTTGCCCTCCCGGACCCGGGCCAGCAGCCGCCCGCGGGTCCACATCCGTTCGCGCAGCTCGCCGATCAGGTCGGCGTCCTCGCCGAACCGCTCTGTCAGGAGGGCCCGCGCGCCGTCGAGGGCGGCGGCGGTGTCCGCGACGCCCTTCGCGGCGTCGGCGAACGGCGCCGCGGCGGCGTGCGGTTCGGCCGACGGGTCGGCCAGCAGGCGTTCCGCCAGCGGCTCCAGGCCGACCTCCCGGGCGATCTGGGCCTTGGTCCGGCGCTTGGGCTTGAAGGGCAGGTAGATGTCCTCGAGCCGGGCCTTGGAGTCCGCGGCGAGGATGCGCACCTCCAGCTCGCCGTCGAGTTTGCCCTGGGAGTGCACCGACTCGAGGACGGCGGTCCGCCGCTCCTCCAGCTCCCGCAGATAGCGCAGCCGCTCCTCCAGGGTGCGCAGCTGCGTGTCGTCGAGTGTCTCGGTGGCTTCCTTGCGGTAGCGCGCGATGAACGGCACGGTCGAACCGCCGTCGAGCAGCTCGACGGCCGCCCGCACCTGCCGCTCCCGTACGCCGAGCTCCTCGGCGATCCTGCCCTCAATCGACGTCGTCACGATCTCGATCCGCCTTGTCGTCGTGCTGGAGCCTGCATTGTGGCAGGTGGGGCCGACAACAGGGGCGGACAGCAGGGCCGGGGACCCGGCGTCCGGGCGGGACGGGCGGGACGGTCGGGACGTGGTCACACCCGCCGGGTGCCGCGGGACGCCCCGCCGAAGAGCCGGGCGAGCAGCCGGAAGGGCAGGGTGACCACGGTGGCGAGGGCTCCGCCGACGGCGCGGAGCGCGTCTGCGATGGCACGCAACATGGGATTCCTCCTCAGTCGTTCGTTGCCGCGAAGGCCGTGTCGTCCGGCTTGCCGCACAGACCTCCGCCAAACGTCGGCCGGCCTGTCCGTCCGACCCGACCGCCGCCGCCCTCGCCGCCCCTGCCTCTCCGTCCTGCTGCCCGGTCCGTCCCGCCCCGCCCGGTCAGGTCAGCCCTTGCCGAACAGATCGCCGGGGAACGCCCCGGCGCCGAGCGCGGCCATCGTCCAGCCGCCGGCCAGTTCGGTGAGGCGCGCGACCCCGTCCGCGCCGAGGTGCTCGTACGGCGCCCGGTCCAGCCGGTCCGTCTCGCTCTCCAGGCTCTGGCGCAGCCGGGTGCCGGCCTCGGTCAGCTCGCCCTCGCCGTCCAGCAGCCCGCGCCCGCGCAGCCGTTCCTGGGCGGCGGACCAGTCCTCATGGGCCCAGCCGCGGGTGCGCAGCAGCCACACCGGGGCCATGCCCTTGCCGCTGGCGGTGTGGGTGACCAGGGCCTCCAGCGGGCCGAGTTCGGCGCCGGCGAGCAGCGCCAGGTGGCCGTCGCCCCGGTGTTCGCGGAGCAGCGTCGCCGCGTGCCAGAGGGCGAGGTGCGGCTCCTCGGGCACGGGCAGCCCGGCGTGC
>DOWQ01000677.1 GCA_003519485.1 Streptomyces sp.
GGAGCCGATGGCCCATCAGACCGACCGCGCGGTGGCGGCCGGGGCCCGCAGGGCACGGGTGGCCGTACGGCGCGACGCTCCCCGGTGGCAGCGCACCCACGCGCTGCCCTTCGACCCGTCCCGGGCGTATCACGCCACCGCCGGGCGGGCCTCGCACGGCATGCTGCTGAGCGTGAAGGGCGCCCCCGAGACGGTCCTGGAGCGCTGCCGGCACCGGCGCGGGCAGGACCGGGACGAAGTCCTCGACGACGCGGCCCGGGCGGCGCTGACCGCCACGGCCGAGACGCTCGCCGGCGCCGGCCGCCGCGTCCTCGCCGTCGCCGAACGCACCATGGCGGCGGACGAGGAGCTCACCGACGACGCCGTGCAGGGACTGGCGCTGCTCGGCTTCATCACCTTCGCCGACCCCGTACGCACCAGTGCGGCCCCCGCGAGCGCCCGCCTGCACCAGGCGGGCGTTCAGACCGTGATGCTCACCGGGGACCACCCGGCCACCGCGGACGCCGTGGCGGCGACCGTCAGCGACGACGTGGACCAGAAGGTCTGCACCGGGCCGGAGCTGGACGAGCTGAGCGACGCGGAAGTCGAAAAGTTGCTGCCGTCCGTGGACGTGATCGCCCGCTGCAGCCCGCACCACAAGGTCCGTATCATCCAGGCGTACCAGCGGCTGGGCCGGGTCGTGGCGATGACCGGGGACGGCGCCAACGACGCGCCCGCCATCCGTCTCGCGGACGTGGGGATCGCCCTCGGCCGACGCGGGACGCCCGCCGCCACGGCCGCCGCCGACCTCGTCGTCAGCGACGACCGGCTGGAGACGATCGTCGCCGCGCTGATGGAGGGACGGGCGATGTGGGCCTCGGTGCGGGCGGCGCTGGCCGTGCTCGTCGGCGGCAACCTCGGGGAGGTCACCTTCAGCGTCCTCACCTCGGCCCTCACCGGCAGCACCCCGCTCAGCGCCCGGCAGATCATGCTGGTCAACCTGCTCACCGACCTCGCCCCGTCGCTGGCCATCGCCGTACGGGAGCCGGCCGGCCAGACCGGCGAGCGGCTCCTCCGGGAGGGCCCGCACCGCTCCCTCGGAGCCGCGCTGACCAGGGAGACGCTGCTGCGCGGCCTCACCACCGCCTGCGGCGCGGGCCTGGCCTGGGGCACCGCGCGGCTGACGGGCACTCAGCGGCGCGCCGGTACGGTCGCGCTCGCCGCCGTGGTGGGCACCCAGCTGGCACAGACCCTGACCACCGGCGGCTTGGACCGCCATGTCCTGATCGCCGGGCTGGGCTCCGCCGCGGTCCTTGCCGGGATCATCCAGACGCCGGGGGTCAGCCAGTTCTTCGGCTGCCGACCGCTCGGCCCGGTCGCCTGGGGCATCACGCTCGGCTCGATCGTGGCGGCCCTGCTGCTCGGGACGGCACTGACCCCACTGGTCCGCCGTCTGACGGACGGACAGGAAGAGGAAGGAAAAGAAGAAGAGGAGGAGCGGTGACCGGCCGGGCGGACGGGCGTGGGTACGGGCCGGGCACGGCGCCGCCTGCCCGTGCGGACGGGCATGCGGCGGGATCGCCTGCGGATCAGTCCGGACCCGCGTCTCCCGCCGGCACCCGGCCCGGCTCCGGCTCCGCGGTGCGCGCCGCCACCACATGGCCGACGAAGGCGTCGTAGACCAGCGCGCCGATCACTCCCCCGATGAGCGGCCCCACGATGGGAATCCACCAGTAATTGCTGAACCAGTCGAACGTTCCGGGCAGCGCGATCTCGTCCCAGCCCGCGAGGTACGCCCACAGGCGCGGGCCGAAGTCCCGGGCCGGGTTGATGGCGTATCCGGCGTTCGGTCCGAACGTCAGACCGATCGCGAAGACGATCATGCCGATCAGGTAGGGCCCGAGATTGGCCGCGGGCGCGGTGTTCCGCAGATCGACGACCGCGCACACCAGCAGGACCAGGACCGCGGTACCCACGATCTGGTCGAACAGGGGCCCCCACGTCCCGTTGCCGAAGTACTCCGCCGGGAACGTCGCGAAGATCGAGTACGTGGCCAGGGATTCGTCCCGGGCGAGGCCCTCCCCCTTGTCGAACGCGTCGATGGCCTCTCTGTACACCGCGTACGTGAGCGCCGCCGCGACGAAGGCTCCGACCAGCTGCGCCAGCCAGTAGGGCAGCACCTTCCGCCAGGGAAAGCCGCGCCGCACCGCGAAAGCGAGCGTCACGGCCGGATTGATGTGGGCCCCGCTGACCCCGCCCGCCACGTAGACCCCGAACACCACGGCGAAGCCCCAGCCGAATGCGATGATCAGCCAGTTGGCCGGCCCGAACGGGTCGGCCTGCCGCCCCGACTCCGCGAGGGCGGCGACCGCGACGGCCACCGAGGCCGTACCCAGCAGAATCAGCACGAACGTTCCCAGGAACTCGGCGAGCACCTCACCGCCGAGCCCTTCCCGGTAGCCACGACGGCGTTCGCCGCGTTCGACCATCGGTCTCACCCCATCGATCCGGCCGGCTGACGGCCCGCCCGGACGGACGGGACGGACCTCTTGCGTGACTCCCGCCGCCCACTGACGAGCGGACAGAAGAGACTTTCGCAAGATACAGCCTGATATCCAGTCAATATGGTAAATACGACGGGTCTGGCGCGTCCCGGTGCCATGGAGCCGCAGGGCTGTCGAGCCGGGGTCGTACGGGCCTGGACGGGCGGCGCGAGGGAGCACCGAGGGAAGGCCAGGGCAGGCAGCCGCCGGTCAGCAGCCCGGCAGCCCCCTGCCCGCTCCCGCCTTCCGGTCCACGAGGGCGGGGACGGCGCGCGCGTCGTCCGTCCGCGGACGCAGGACCGGGGTCCAGCCGGCGCCCTCGGTGAGCTGCTCCTCCGGTACGCCCGCGTTGTGGACGGCGATCAGGTCGGTCCTGCGGCCGTTGACGTAGTTGTTGCCCGCGGTGACCGGCGCTTCCGCCCACTTCTTCAGGATCCTCGCCGGGTCGAGCTCCGGGCCGGCCGTGAAGGCGTTGTGCTCCGCGACGAGCCGCGACTCGGCGCCGATGCCGTACGTGTAGCCGTAGGCGCTGCCCGCGGTGGCGACGAAGTGGTTGTTGTACGAGTCGACGCGCCCGAACCGCACCCGGGGCGCGCGTTCCTTGACGTCCTGGAAGAGGTTGTGGTGCAGGGTGACGCGGAGCTTTCCGCGGTCGGTCGCCCCGGCGCTGTCGCTGTTGCCGATCAGCATCGTCTTGTCGTGGTTCTTGAGCACGTTCCAGGAGACGGTGACCAGGTCCGCGCCGCGGACGATGTCGAAGAGGCCGTCGTGCTGCTGGAACAGCTCGCCGAAGTAGCGCGGCTGGTCCGCGTCCGGCCGGTCGCCGTCGCTGAAGGTGTTGTGATCGACCCAGACGTGGTGGGAGCCGCTGATGACGAGGTTGTCGTACTCGGAGTTCCAGGCGCCCCGCTCGCCGTCGGTGGGGTCCCACTGCGGGAAGCAGTCGTAGGTGTCCTCGAAGCCGATGTTGCGGACGATGACGTTCGAGACACCCTTCACCTGCAGGCCGGCGCCGATGACGGTGGCGTCCGCGCCGACGCCCACCAGAGTGGTGTTGGAGGGGACCTCGACGGTGACCGCGGCCTTCTGCCGGGCCGCCGACGCCGCGCGGGCGTCCTCCAGCGGGCCGGCCGGCGGCTCGTCGCCCCAAGTCGCCGGGTCGTAGGCGGCGAGGTATTTCTCCAGGGTGTAGCCGTCGGTCCGGTACGCGTCGCAGTCGATGGGCGTGCCGTCCGCGTCGGCGTTGCCGTGGACGGTCCCGGCGATCCTGACGATCTTCGGCGCGTCTCCCGCGTCCTCGAAGGCCGCGATGAGTTCCTCGCGGTCGGTGACGGTGTAGACGTGGTCGGGAGTGGCCGCCGACCCGCCGGTGGTGGATCCCTCGGCGGCGGCCCAGCCGTCCCCCGCGGGGAGAACGGCGCGCTCGAACCCCTTGGGGCGGGGCGCGGCCTGGGCGGGGACGCTCACGGCAAGGGCGAGCGAGGCGCAGCTCAGCACCGCAGCAATGGCACGTGCATGACATATACGGCTCATGTCGATTCCTTGGTGTCGTACGGGGCGGGACGGACCGGTGGGAGCGGTGTGCGGGCACGGACCGGGGCGCCGGCGGGGGCGGACCGGCCGTTCAGCCGTTGCTCCGCTCCTGCCACTCCGCCTGGGCCGCGTTCAGCTCGTCGGCGATCTTGTCGAGGAACGCCTTGGCCGTGATCTTGCCGAGCAGCAGCTTCTGGAACTCCGGCTCGTTGTCGGCCTTGCTGATGTTGTTCCAGTCGGGCAGGTAGTACGGCAGCTGCACGATCTCGGTGGAGCCGTCCGTGAGCGACTTCGCGCCCAGCGCGGTCGGTTCGGACGCGTCGATCCAGAGATCCTGAGCCGCCTCGGTGTTGGCCGGGATGGCGCCGGCCGACTCGTTCCACTTGCTGTTGGACTCGTGGGACGCGGCGAACTCGATGAACTTCCAGGCCGCCGCCTTGTTGTCGCTCGCCTTGAACAGACCGAGGCCGTCGACCGGGTTGGAGACCTGCACGCGGGTGCCGTTGTCCCCGATCGGGTTGGGAATCCCGGCGAACTTCTCCTTGCCCAGCGCCTTGAGGTGGTCCTGGTAGGAGCCGAGGTTGTGGCTGAGCATGCCGATGGTGCCCGAGTCCCACTGGGCGACCATCTTGGTGAAGTCGTTGTTGACGTCGGCCGCGGGCGTCGTCCTCTTGTAGAGGGCGGCGTACTTCTCCAGGGCGGCCACGTTCTCCGGGGCGTTGAGCGTCGTCCTGTCGCCCTTCCAGAACTCCGTGATGCCGGACTGGCCGTACGCCGCGTCGATGGCCTGTGCGATGGAGCCCGCGCCGCCGCGGATGGTGTAGCCGAATTTGTTGTTCTCGGCGTCGGTGAGCGTCTCGGCCGCCTCGTAGAACTTCGCCCAGGTGGTGGGCGCGTCCAGGCCCGCGGCCTCGAACAGATCGGTGCGGTACCAGAGCGCGCCGTTGTTCGCGGAGGTCGGCACGGAGTACATCTCTTCGCCCCGGCCGCCCGCGTCCTTGACGCTCTCGACCATGGCCTCGACGAGCTTGCCCTCGAGCGCTGAGCCCTCGATCCGGTCACCGACCGGCTCCAGCGCCTCCTGCGAGACGATGTTGGAGAGGTACGCGGTGCCGACGCCGCCGACGTCGGGCAGGCCGCCGCCCGCGATCGCCGTGTCGTACTTGGACTGGACGTCGGCGATCGGGATGGGGACGTACGTGACGTCGATCTCGGGGTACTTCTTCTCGAAGTCCTTGATGATCTCGGTCCAGACGGCGGTGCGCGGACCTCCGTTGTTGTCCCAGAAGGTGATCTCGCCCTTGCCGCTGCCCTCGTCGCCCGAGCTGCTGCCGTCGTCGCCGCAGCCCGTGGCCGTCAGGGCGAGCGCCGCCGTCACGGCGACCGCTGCCGCGGCCTGTCTCCGGTACGCCTTCGATATGTTCATGGTCGGCTCTTCTCTGTGGGTGCTGTGGGTGCTGTGGGTGCTGTGGGTGTGCTGGCGGTTCTCCTGGATCTTTCGCGGTCGGTGGCGCTGAAGGCGGTGAAGACGGCGGTTCCGGCGGGCCCCGTCCCGGCCGGCGCGGTGGCGAAGAGGCCGAACAGGGCGCCGACCCAGCGCCACGGCGTGGCGGCGAACACCCGGCCCGAGGGCTGGAACCCGGCCCCGTCACCGGTGTCGGCGGAGAAGCGGCACCGGGCGCCGGAGGTGACATCGATCCGGAGCCGGGCCCGTCCCGCCGGGGCCGGGCGGGCGTGTTCGGCGTCCCGTTCGTGCTCGGCGACGGTCTCGGCGTACCGGTGCACGAGCCGCACAGCGTCGTACGGGTCCCGTTCGAGGCCGATCCAGCTGAAGGCGTCGCCGAGCACCGCGAGTCCCGCCTTGGCGCCCGGCTCGTCGCTGTGCAGGGCGACGCCGACCTCGACGGTGAACGTCTCGGCGGGCAGCCGCTGGACCAGGACGTTGGGCAGGGCCCGCAGATCGTGCGCGTACGCGGTCCGTACGCAGCTGAGCCGCAGCCCGTCCCCCGCATGCCTGTCCCCCGCGTGCCCGTCCGTCGGCGGTCCTTCCCCTGGTCGCGCGTAGTCCGCGTGCCCGGCCGTCCAGCCGGGGCGGGGGGCCGCCGTCCACTGCCACTGCTTGCCGTACCACCCGCCGGGGAAGTCGTCGCTCGCAGCGGGGGCCTCGACCGGTTGCCCGGGCGGCGCGGCCGGCTTGGCGTGCACGGAGACGGGTTCGCCATCGTCGCCGATGACCGGCCAGCCGCCGCTGTCACTGCCGGCGGAACCAGAACCCGCACCGGCACCGGCGGTCCAGCGCATCGGCTGGAGATGGACCACCCGGCCGTACGCGCCCCGCGCCTGGAAGTGCAGGAACCAGTCCTCGCCCGCGGCGGTACGGACCCAGCCGCCCTGGTGCGGCCCGTTGACGTCGGTGCTGCCCTGGGCGAGGACGACGCGTCCCTCGTACGGGCCGGAGAACTCCCGTGACCTGAAGGCGCCCTGCCAGCCGGTCTCCACGCCCCCGGCGGGTGCGAAAATCCAGAAGTATCCGTCGTACCGGTAGAGCTTGGGCCCCTCGAGGGTGAACCAGCCGGGAATTCGGTCGGCGTCCACGAGAATCGCGCCATCGTCGAGCAGTTCGCGCCCGTCGGGGCTCATCCGGTGTCCGGTGAGCCGGTTCTTGATGCCGGATCGGGACTTGGCCCAGGCGTGCACGAGGTACGCCTCGTCCGTCTCCTCGTCCCACAGCGGG
>DOWQ01000060.1:0-17062 GCA_003519485.1 Streptomyces sp.
AGCAAGCTGTGCGGCTGGTGCGACCACCAGGCGGTGTGTCCGGAGTTCGGCGGCACTCCCCCGCCGTATCCGCTGCTCCCCGTGGTGCCGGCGCCCGCGGTGCCGCCGGAGCCCGGCGTGGCGGCCCAGGGCAGAATGGGGCCGGACTAACGAAGGAGTTCACCTGTGGCCATTCGTGTCCTACTGGTCGACGACCAGCCGCTGTTGCGCACGGGCTTCCGGATGATCCTGGAGGCCGAGCAGGAGATCGCCGNNTGCTGATGGACATCCGGATGCCCCGGATGGACGGCGTCGAGGCCACCCGGCAGATCACCGGCCCGGGGCGGGACGGGCCGGCGAAGGTCCTGGTGCTGACCACGTTCGACCTCGACGAGTACGTCGTGGAGGCGCTGCGGGCAGGGGCCAGCGGCTTTCTCCTCAAGGACGCCCCGGCCAATGAACTCGTCCAGGCCATCCGGGTGGTCGCGTCCGGCGAGGCGATGCTCGCCCCGAGCATCACCCGGCGGCTGCTCGACAAGTACGCCGGCAAGCTGCCGTCCGGTGAGGACCCGCTGCCGGACACGCTGCACACGCTGACCGACCGCGAGGTCGAGGTGCTGAAGCTGGTCGCGAAGGGGCTGTCCAACGCGGAGATCGCGGCGGATCTGTTCGTCAGCGAGACGACGGTCAAGACCCATGTGGGGCATGTGCTGACCAAGCTCGGCCGGCGGGACCGCGTGCAGGCCGCTGTCTACGCCTACGAGAGCGGCCTGGTGCAGCCCGGGGCCCCGTGAGCGCGGGGCCTCGGGGGCGGAGCACCGGCCGCCCCGGATGCCGGTAGGGGGCCGGTCCACTCGGGCCGGCCCCCTACCGTTTTTCCGTGTCCGGCCGTCAGGTCTTGCCGATCTCCCAGAAGCGGAAGACCGTCGACGCGTCCAGCGTCCACTCCAGGCCGGAGATGTTGTCACGCGCCACCGCGTACTGCTTGCCCTGCCACAGCGGGATCACCGGCAGCTCGTCGGCGACGATGTCCTGGAGCTCGCCGAACCCCCCCGCGGTGGCCGCGCGGTTCGCCTCGGCGGCCGTGGAAGGGATCAGCTGCTCGACGATGCGCTTGGACTCGTAGCCGTTGGCCAGGACGTTCCCCTCGCCGAAGAACGGCGCGGTGAAGTTGTCCGGGTCCGGGTAGTCGGGCACCCAGCCCTTGACGTAGACCCCGTAGTCGCCGGCCTCGATGCCCTTCTCGTACTCGTCCAGCGGGACGCTGCGCACATCGGCGTCGAACAGGCCGCTGGCGTTCAGCTGCTGGGCCAGCTCCTCGAAGCCGGAAACGGTACCGGGGCCGTAGCGGGTGGGGGTCGCCCAGAGGGTGATCTTGAGCTTGCCGGTGATGCCCTCGTCGCGGAGCGCCGCCTCGGCCTTGTCGCGCTGCGGCCGGTCGCCGTAGGTGTCGAAGAAGGCCGTGTTGTGGCCGGTGATGCCCGCCGGGATGATCGAGTACAGCGGCTTCGCGGTGTACTTGTACACGTCGCGGACCAGTGCACTGCGGTCGACGAGGAGCGCGATCGCCTTCCGCACGCCCTCCTTGCGGGTGACCGGGTGGTCGAGGTTGAGGACCAGGTGCTGGACCTCGGCACTGGTGCCCTCTATGACCTCCAGGCCGCCCTTCTCGTCGGTCGAGGCGGCCTCCAGCTCGCTGATGTCCTTCATGGCGAGTCCGCGGTAGGCGAGATCGACGTCGCCCTCCCTGAGAGCGCTCTTGAGCGCCTGCTGGTCGCCTGCGTAGAACTTCATCGTCATGCCGGAGTTCTGAACCTTGGCGGGACCCTGGTAGCGCGGGTTGACCGAGAACTCGGCCTTCTTCTTCGCGTTGTACGAGTCCAGCTTGTAGACGCCCGAGCCGATGGCCTTGCCGTCGGTGCGGAGCTTGTTCATCGAGTACTCGCGGTGGTCCACGATGGAGCCCGCGCCGGAGGCGATCTTCATGGGGAAGGTCGCGTCCGGGTACTTGAGGTTGAAGACGACCGTCTTGTCGTCCGGGGTCTCGATGCCGTCGATCGACGTCAGCATCACGGCCGGGCCGTTGCCGTCGTCGATCTTCAGGGTCCGGCGGAACGAGTGCGCGACGTCCTCGGAGGTCAGGCTGTTGCCGTTGGTGAAGGTGAGGCCGTCCTTGAGGACGCAGCGGTAGACCTTGCTGTCGTCGTCCTCGAAGCCGCAGCGCTCCGCGGCTTCCGGCTGGGGCGTGGTGCCGCCGCGCGGGAAGCTCATCAACGACTGGAAGACATTGTTGAACAGGAGCCAGGAGGCCGGGTCGTATCCTGAAGCCGGGTCGGTGGCCACGATCTCGTCCGTCATCCCCATGACGATCGGCTCACCCGTACCGGCCTCGTCGGCATCACTGCCGCATCCGGCAAGGAGCCCGGCCGCCAAGCCCGCCGCGACGGGGATTGCGAGCAGGCGGTGACGTTTCCTCACGCGTACTGTCCTCACACTTATCTCGATTGCCTACCGGCCCCCGCCCGGCCGTGCGCCTCGTCAGCCGACCGAACGGCCGAGCTCCCAGAGCTGGAGCACCGACGAGGAGTTGAGCGCCCATTCCACACCTGTGACACCGTCGCGGGAAGCCACATACTGCTTCCCTTGCCACAGCGGGAGCACCGGCACCTCCTCAGCCACGATGTCCTGGACCCGCTCGAAGCTCTTCGCGGCTGCGGTCCGCTCCGCCTGCTGCCGGGTGTCGGGTATCAGCTGGGCGCTGATCTCCTTGTTCCGGTACGGCGTGTTGAGGAAGTTGTCCTTGGCGAAGAACGGGGCGGTGAAGTTGTCCGGGTCGGGGAAGTCCGGGAACCAGCCCATGCCGTAGGCCGCGTACTGGCGCTCGGTCGCGGCCGGGCGGAAGGTACTCCACTCCACCCCCTTCACCGTTACGTCGAACAGACCGCTGCTGTTCAGCTGCTTCTGGAGCATCTCGAACTCCGGGGCAGTGGCCGAGCCGTAGTGGTCCGTGGTGTAGGTCAGCTCGAACTTCACCGGTGTTTCGATGCCGGCCGAGGCCAGCGTCTCACGGGCCGCGCCGGCATCGGGCTCGCCGTACTCGTTGAAGAAGGAGTTGACGTGCGAGCCGACGCTCTTGGGCACCATCGAGTAGAGCGGCTCGGTCGTGCGCTTGTAGACGTCCCGGGTGAGCGTCTGGCGGTCGACGACCTGCGCGATCGCCTGGCGGACGGCCTTCTTGCCGGTCACCGGGTCATCGGTGTTGAAGGCGAGGTAGCGGATCTCCTGGCCGGGCATCTCGACGAGCTCGATCGTCTCGTCGTCGCCCTTGTCCAGGCGGGCGATCTGCTGCGGGGTCATGCTGCGGGTCATCAGGTCGATGCTGCCCGTCCGGAGGGCCTTCTCCATCGCCTTCGAGTCGGTGAGCACCCGCATCTCGACCTCGTTGTTCTTGAGGTCGATCTCCCCCTCGTAGTTCTTGTTCCGGGTGAAGACGAAGGACTCGACCGCGCCGCCCTTCTCCTCCACCTCCAGGGTGTACGGCCCGGAGCCGTCCACCTCGAAGCCGTCGCGGAGCGCGTCCGGCTCGTAGGACTCGGCGTCGAGGATCGCGGCGGCCGGCGTCGCCAGCTTGTGCGGGAAGGTGGCGTCGGGCGTCTTGAGGTGGAAGACGACCTCGGTGTCGGAGGGGGTCTCGACCTTGTCGATGTTGGAGATCAGCGACACCGGGCCGTTGGGATTCTTGATCCGCAGCGTCCGGTCGATCGAGAACTTCACGTCCTGCGCGGTGAGGTCGTTCCCGTTGGCGAACTTCATACCGCTGCGCAGCGTGCAGCGGTATTGCTCGTTCTGCCGGTCGGAGAACCCGCACTCGGTGGCCGCCTCCGGCACCGGGTCACTGCCGGAGCGGGGCAGCGCCATCAGGGTCTGGAAGGTGTTCCGCAGGATGTTCCAGGACGCGGCCTCGTAGGCCAGCGCCGGGTCGAAAGGGGCCGGGTTGTCCTCCGTGAGCAGGAACCGGTCCGTCGTTCCGACGACGATGGCGTCGCCGTCGCCACCGGAGCCATCCGACCCGCCACAGGCAGCCAGGACCGGAACCAGCAGGCCGAGTACGGCCGACAGCGCCATGGTCTTGCGATTCATCGTCGGAGATCTCCTGCATTGCTATCGATCCCGCGGACCATACCTACGTTGGTGCACTGGTCACAGGGGCTGCGGCAAAGTTCTCGCGAAACATTAGTCGGCGGTGCCAGCGATGCTGGAACGGGACGAAGTTGGAGCCTTATAACGCACTGATAACAGCAACCCCTTGTCCGCTATTCGGACGTCGGCACGATTCGTACGGCCGTTCACCAATACGGACAGAAGGGCACGCGGCCCGACCGTGAGAGGCGGCGCGGACCAGAAGTTTCACCGGCTGTCGACAGTCGGACGTGTGACAAACGTCACTTGTTCAACTGTCGTCATGATCAACGCGAACTACCCCTCCCTATTCGTCACGGAAAATCACCGGACCACTGCCCAGAGTTCCACCGCTTTCCGCAGCACACGCACCGTATCCGGACTAGTGCATTCGCGTGATGAGTCCGCGGAGAAAGCGCAGGTCGACTTCCCTGAGCGAGTGCACGACCGTACGGCCCGGAGCGGCCTCGATCGGCACGACCGAGGGCACCGCCACCACCTGGCAGCCGGCCGCCTCCGCCGCCGCCACACCGGTCGCCGTGTCCTCGATCACCGCGCACCGCGCCGGGTCCACGCCCAGCTTCGCCGCCGCCAGCAGATACGGGTCCGGGTGCGGCTTCGTACGCGCCGACTCGTCGCCGCCGAGGGTCAGCGTGAAGTGCCCGGCACCGATCGACTCCAGGATCCGGTCGATGACACGCCGGTGCGAGGCGGAGACCAGCGCGGTGGGCACCCCGTGGGCGGCGAGCTCGGCCAGCAGCCTTGCCGCCCCCGGCATCAACGGCACGCCCCGGCCCACCAGCTCCTCGAACCGCTCGTTGAGGAGCCCGGAGAGCTCGGGAAGGGTGATGTCGGCGCCGGTGACCTCGATGAGGTAGGCGGCGCTCCGCGACATCGGGCCGCCGACCACCACTTCGCGGTGGTCGTCGTGCAGCGTGTGGCCGAGCCGGGCGAAGATGTCGACTTCGGCGTCCCACCAGAAGCCCTCGGTGTCCACGAGGGTGCCGTCCATGTCCAGCAGTACGGCCTGCAGGGCGGAGCCCTCGGCCGTCCGGGTGCCGAGTGCGGGGATGGTACTGGTCATCCTTGCCCCTTTCGTGGCGGACGTCGGCCGGCCGGGCCGTGAGGCCAGGGCGGCCGGTCACCATCCCGCGAGGGACGGTGACCGGCCTTGCCGGACCGACCAGTGTACGTCGGCCGACTACCGAGCGTTGTCAGCCGCGATCCGCGCGCTGTCGCGTGCGGTCCGCACCGGTGCCGGTGCCGGCGCACCGGCCCGGCACCGCCCGCGCCGNNCGGGCTCACCGGGCTCACCGGGCGTTGAAGTACTTCGCCTCGGGGTGGTGGATGACGATGGCGTCGGTGGACTGCTCGGGGTGGAGCTGGAACTCCTCGGAGAGCTCGACGCCGATGCGCTCGGGCCGGAGGAGTTCGGCGATCTTGGCGCGGTCCTCCAGGTTCGGGCAGGCTCCGTAGCCCAGCGAGAACCGGGCGCCCCGGTACTTCAGGGCGAACATGTCCTCCACGCCCGCCGGGTCCTCCCCGGCGAAGCCGAGCTCCGCCCGGATCCGGGCGTGCCAGTACTCGGCGAGGGCCTCGGCCAGCTGGACGGAGAGGCCGTGCAGCTCCAGGTAGTCGCGGTAGGAGTTGGCGGCGAACAGCTTCGCCGTCTCCCCGCCGATCTTCGACCCGACCGTGACGACCTGGAGGCCGACGACGTCCGTCTCGCCCGACTCCTCCGGGCGGAAGAAGTCCGCCAGGCACAGCCGGCGACCCCGGCGCTGGCGGGGGAAGGTGAAGCGGGACAGCTCGGAGCCGTCCTCGTTCAGCAGGATCAGGTCGTCGCCCTTGGAGTGGCAGGGAAAGTAGCCGTGGACGACCGCGGCCTCCAGGAGGTTCTCCGTCTGGAGCTTGTCCAGCCAGCCGCGCAGCCGGGGCCGGCCCTCGGTCTCGACCAGCTCCTCGTACGAGGGACCGCTGCCGCTGCGGGCCTGCTTGAGCCCCCACTGGCCCTTGAACAGGGCGCCCTCGTCCAGCCAGGAGGCGTACTCCTTGAGCTGAATGCCCTTGACGACCCGGGTGCCCCAGAACGGCGGCTCGGGGACGGGGTTGTCGACCGCCACGTCGGAGCGGACGCCCTCCTCCGGCTCCGGCTCCTCCAGCTCCAAGTCCCGCTTGGGGACGCGGCGCTGCTTCAGCTCCGGCAGCGTCGCGCCGGGCACCCCGCGCTTGACCGCGATGAGGGCGTCCATCAGGCGCAGGCCCTCGAAGGCGTCGCGGGCGTAGCGCACCTCGCCCTCGTAGATCTCGTGGAGGTCCTGTTCGACGTAGGCGCGGGTGAGGGCGGCGCCGCCGAGGATGACGGGGAAGTCGGCGGCCAGCTTGCGGTGGTTGAGCTCCTCCAGGTTCTCCTTCATGATCACGGTCGACTTGACCAGGAGCCCGGACATGCCGATGACATCGGCCTTGTGCTCCCCGGCGGCGTCCAGGATCGCGGAGACCGGCTGCTTGATGCCGAGGTTGACGACGTTGTAGCCGTTGTTGGACAGGATGATGTCAACGAGGTTCTTGCCGATGTCATGGACGTCGCCGCGGACGGTGGCGAGCACGATCGTGCCCTTGCCCTCGGTGTCGGTCTTCTCCATGTGCGGCTCCAGATAGGCCACCGCGCCCTTCATGACCTCGGCGGACTGCAGGACGAACGGCAGCTGCATCTGGCCGGAGCCGAACAGCTCGCCGACCACCTTCATGCCCTCCAGCAGCGTGTCGTTGACGATGTCCAGCGCCGGGCGGCCGGTGAGGGCCTCGGCGAGGTCGTCCTCCAGGCCGTTCTTCTCGCCGTCGATGATCCGGCGCCGCAGCCGCTCCTCCAGCGGCAGGCCGAGCAGTTCCTGGGCCTTGTCGGCCTTCATCGACTGAGCGTCCACGCCCTCGAAGAGTTCCAGGAACCGCTGGAGCGGGTCGTAGCCCGCCCGGCGCCGGTCGTAGATCAGGTCGAGCGCGACCTCGCGCTGCTGCTCGTCCAGCCGGGCGATGGGCAGGATCTTGGAGGCGTGGACGATGGCCGAGTCCAGGCCGGCCTTGACGCACTCGTCGAGGAAGACCGAGTTGAGCACCATCCGGGCGGCCGGGTTCAGGCCGAAGGAGATGTTCGACAGGCCCAGGGTGGTCTGGACCTCGGGGTGGCGGCGCTTGAGCTCCCGGATCGCCTCGATGGTGGCCACACCGTCCTTGCGGGACTCCTCCTGCCCCGTGGCGATGGTGAACGTCAGGCAGTCGATGAGGAGGTCCGACTCGTGCATCCCCCAGTTGGTGGTCAGGTCCGTGATCAGCCGCTCCGCGATCTCGACCTTGTGCTCGGGGGTACGGGCCTGGCCGTCCTCGTCGATCGTCAGCGCGATCAGCGCGGCGCCATGCTCCGCGGCCAGCTTCGTGATCTTCGTGAACCGGGACTCGGGGCCATCGCCGTCCTCGTAGTTGACGGAGTTGATCACCGCCCGGCCGCCGAGCTTCTCCAGGCCCGCCTTCAGCACGGCCGGCTCGGTGGAGTCCAGCACCAGCGGCAGCGTCGAGGCGGTGGCGAACCGGCCCGCGATCTCCGCCATGTCCGCCGCGCCGTCCCGGCCGACGTAGTCCACGCAGACGTCCAGCAGGTGGGCACCCTCGCGGATCTGGCCGCGGGCCACCTCCACGCAGTCGTCCCAGCGGCCCTCCAGCATGGCCTCCCGGAACTTCCGCGACCCGTTGGCGTTCGTCCGCTCCCCGATCGCCAGGTACGCGGTGTCCTGCCGGAACGGCACGCTCTGGTAGAGCGAGGCGGCCCCCGGCTCGGGGCGCGGCTCGCGCACCGTCGGCGTCAGGCCGCCGACCCGCTCCACGACCTGCCGCAGGTGCTCCGGCGTCGTACCGCAGCAGCCGCCGACCAGGGACAGCCCGTACTCGCGTACGAACGTCTCCTGGGCATCCGCCAGCTCCTCCGGGGAGAGCGGGTAGTGCGCGCCGTTCTTGCCGAGCACGGGCAGGCCGGCGTTCGGCATGCAGGACAGCGGGACCCGCGAGTGCCGGGCGAGATGACGCAGGTGCTCGCTCATCTCCGCCGGGCCGGTGGCGCAGTTCAGCCCGATCATGTCGATTCCCAGCGGCTCCAGGGCCGTGAGGGCCGCGCCGATCTCGGAGCCGAGCAGCATGGTGCCGGTCGTCTCCACCGTCACGGACACGATCACCGGCAGGTCCGTACCCGTGACCTCCAGGGCACGCCGGGCGCCGAGCACCGAGGCCTTCGTCTGCAGCAGGTCCTGGGTGGTCTCCACCAGCAGCGCGTCCGCGCCGCTGGCGATCATGCCCTCGGCGTTCTGCTGGTAGGCGTCGCGCAGCACGGCGTACGGGGCGTGGCCCAGCGTCGGCAGCTTCGTGCCCGGGCCCATCGAGCCCAGCACCCAGCGCTGCCGGCCGTCCTGGGCGGCGAACTCGTCCGCGACCTCGCGGGCCATCCGTACCCCGGCCTCCGACAGCTCGAAGACCCGGTCCGCGATGTCGTACTCCGCCAGTGCCGCGAAGTTCGCGCCGAAGGTGTTCGTCTCCACGCAGTCCACGCCGACCGCGAAGTAGGCCTCGTGCACGCCGCGGATGATGTCGGGGCGGGTGATGTTGAGAACCTCGTTGCAGCCCTCCAGCTGCTGGAAGTCCGCCATGCTGGGCTCCGCCGCCTGGAGCATGGTCCCCATCGCCCCGTCAGCCACCACCACACGGGTGGCGAGGGCCTCGCGCAGAGCGGAGACCCGGTCGGTGCTGGTGATCGATGGCGCGAACGAGGCCATGGAGCTGCTCCCTACGTGCGACGGCTGTCGGCTTTGCGCCCTTCCTGTGGAGGGTGCACCTGGTCAGGGTAGCCCTGATGGGACTCGCACCCCGGAGTGTTCCACTCTGCGGACATCTGTCCGGTTGGACGTCCCGGGAGACACTCCCCGGGCGGCCCGCAGACCTCGCCCGCTGCGCCGCCGGGACGGTCCGCGGGCGAGCGCGGAGGCGGCCCGCGGGCGGTCAGGTGCTTGCCGGTACCTCAGGTCGGCATCGACCGATAGTGTTCAGCATTGTCGAACCCGTGATGATGGAGGTTGCCCGATGGCCCGGACGATCCAGTCCCTGGAGCGGGCCGCCGCGATGCTGCGGCTCCTCGCCGGCGGCGAACGGCGGCTCGGACTGTCCGAGGTGGCCGCCGCACTGGGGCTCGCCAAGGGCACCGCGCACGGCATCCTGCGCACGCTCCAGCAGGAGGGCTTCGTCGAGCAGGAGCCGGCCTCGGGCCGCTACCAGCTGGGCGCCGAGATGCTCCGGCTGGGCCAGAGCTACCTGGACGTCAACGAACTGCGGGCGCGGGCCCTCGTGTGGACCGACGACCTGGCCCGGTCCAGCGGGCAGAGTGTCTACCTGGGCGTCCTGCACCAGGGGGGCGTACTGGTGGTGCACCACGTCTTCCGGCCCGACGACAGCCGGCAGGTGCTGGAGGTCGGCGCCATGCAGCCACTGCACAGCACGGCGCTGGGCAAGGTGCTGTCGGCGTACGACCCGGTGGCGCACAGCGAGGCCGCGGAGGGCGGGCGCGAGGCGTTCACCGACCGCACCGTCACCGCGCTGGAGGACTTCGAGGGCCTGCTCGACCTCACCAGGGCCCGGGGCTGGGCCGCCGATGTCGAGGAGACCTGGACGGGCGTCGCCTCGGTCGCCGCCCCCATCCACAATCGCCGGCGGATGCCGGTCGGCGCGGTCGGGGTCACCGGCGCGGTCGAACGCGTCTGCGAGGACGGCGAGTTGCGCTCGAGCCTGGTCGCGGCCGTACGCGACTGCGCCCGCGCGGTGTCCCGTGATCTCGGTGCCGGGCGGTTCTGACGCCCGTCGTCACGCTGGGTGCGCGCCCGTGCTGAACAGTCGTTTTTTCGACACAGACTCTTGACGCCCTGTTGCCGGTGAAGAAAACTGCCGTTCACCGGTCGGCATTGTCGAACACCTGACGACAATATTCGTTATGGTGTCGTCAGCCGCGGACCGGTCATCGCCCTCACCGAGGGCGCGGGCCATCGGGTGACCCCGTGGCCCGCCTTCCCCTGGACGAAGGACAAGGAGTCGCGGGTGTCCAGCTCCGACATCTTCATCGGCGAGACCATCGGTACCGCCGTGCTCATCCTGCTCGGTGGCGGTGTGGTCGCCGCCGTCACCCTCAAGCGGTCGAAAGCCCTCAACGCCGGCTGGCTCGCCATCACCTTCGGGTGGGGCTTCGCCGTGCTCACCGGCGCCTACATAGCCGTCGGAGTGTCCGGCGCACACCTCAACCCGGCGGTCACCGTCGGCCTGGCCATCGAGGGCACCACGAGTTGGGCGGACGTGCCCCTCTACTTCGCCTCCCAGCTGTTCGGCGCGATGATCGGCGCCACCCTGGTCTGGCTCTCGTACTACGGCCACTTCCACGCCCACCTCACCGATCCCGAGGTGCTCGCGAAGGCGGAGACCGGACAGGAGGGCCTGGTCGACCAGGACAGCGCCCCGGCCGCCGGCCCGGTGCTCGGCATATTCTCCACCGGCCCGGAGGTCCGCAACGCGGTGCAGAACCTCGCCACCGAGACCATCGCCACGGCCGTGCTCGTCCTCGCGATCCTCACCCAGGGCCTCACCGAGGGACTCGGCGTCTCCGGCACCGGTGTGCTCATGACCGCCCTGGTCGTCGTCGGACTCGGCCTGTCACTCGGTGGGCCCACCGGCTACGCCATCAACCCGGCGCGCGACCTCGGTCCCCGTATCGTGCACGCACTGCTGCCGCTGCCGAACAAGGGCGGATCCGACTGGGGCTACGCGTGGATCCCGGTCGCCGGCCCGCTGCTCGGCGGTGCCATCGCGGGCGGGATACACCAGCTCGGGTTCGCCTGAGCAACGCCCCGCCCTCCACCCACGAGACCGAGACTCCAGGAGCACACCGTGACCGACGCGCACACCGCCGGCCCGTTCATCGCCGCGATCGACCAGGGCACCACGTCCAGCCGCTGCATCGTCTTCGACACCGACGGCCGGATCGTCTCCGTCGACCAGAAGGAGCACGAGCAGATCCTCCCGAAGCCGGGCTGGGTCGAACATGACGCCGCCGAGATCTGGACCAACGTCCAGGAAGTCGTCGACAGCGCCGTGGAGAAGGCCGGCATCACCTCCGCCGACGTCAAGGCGATCGGCATCACGAACCAGCGCGAGACCACACTGCTGTGGGACAAGGCCACCGGCGAGCCGGTGCACAACGCCATCGTCTGGCAGGACACCCGGACCGACACCCTCTGCCGCGAGCTCGGCCGCAACGTCGGCAAGGACCGCTTCCGCCGCGAGACCGGCCTCCCGCTCGCCTCCTACTTCGCCGGCCCCAAGATCCGCTGGCTGCTCGACAACGTCGACGGTCTGCGGGAGCGCGCCGAGGCCGGCGAGCTCCTCTTCGGCACCATGGACTCCTGGGTCATCTGGAACCTGACCGGCGGCCCGGACGGCGGCGTGCACGTCACCGACGTCACCAACGCCTCCCGCACCATGCTGATGAATCTCCGCACCCTGGACTGGGACCCGAAGATCCTGGCGTCCATGGGCATCCCCGCCGCCCTGCTGCCGGAGATCCGCTCCTCGGCAGAGGTCTACGGAGAGGCGAAGAGCGGCGCCCTCGCCGGCATCCCGGTCGCCTCGGCGCTCGGCGACCAGCAGGCGGCGCTGTTCGGCCAGACCTGCTTCGCCAAGGGCGAGGCCAAGTCGACGTACGGCACCGGCACCTTCCTGCTGATGAACACCGGCGACGAGCCGGTCAACTCGTACAACGGCCTGATCACCACCGTCGGCTACCGCATCGGCGACCAGGACCCGGTCTACGCCCTGGAGGGCTCGATCGCGGTCACCGGCTCGCTCGTCCAGTGGATGCGCGACCAGATGGGCCTGATCAACAGCGCCGCCGAGATCGAGACCCTCGCCAGCTCCGTCGAGGACAACGGCGGCGCCTACTTCGTGCCCGCCTTCTCCGGCCTCTTCGCCCCCTACTGGCGGGACGACGCGCGCGGCGTCATCGCCGGTCTCACCCGGTACGTCACCAAGGCCCACATCGCCCGTGCCGTGCTGGAGGCCACCGCCTGGCAGACCCGCGAGATCACCGACGCCATGAGCAAGGACTCCGGCGTCGAGCTGGCCGCGCTCAAGGTCGACGGCGGCATGACCTCCAACAACCTGCTGATGCAGACGCTCTCCGACTTCCTCGACGCGCCCGTGGTGCGCCCGATGGTCGCGGAGACCACCTGCCTCGGCGCCGCCTACGCCGCCGGCCTGGCCGTCGGCTACTGGCCCGACACCGACGCGCTGCGCGCCAACTGGCGGCGCGCGGCCGAGTGGACCCCCCGGATGGACGCGGCCGAACGCGACCGCGAGTACAAGAGCTGGCTCAAGGCCGTACAGCGGACCATGGGCTGGGTCGAAGAAGAACAGGAGCACTGAGACACATGACTTCCCCGCAGAGCGTTCCGACTCTGGGAACCTCCCCGACTGCGCCGCTCCACGGCGACCGCCGCGCCGAGACCCGGGAGCGGCTGGCCGGCGCGACGTACGACCTCCTGGTGATCGGCGGCGGCATCCTGGGCACCTCGGTCGCCTGGCACGCGTCGCAGTCCGGGCTGCGGGTGGCGATGGTGGACGCCGGCGACTTCGCCGGCGCCACCTCGTCCGCCTCCTCCAAGCTCGTCCACGGCGGCCTGCGCTACCTCCAGACCGGGGCCGTCAAGCTGGTGGCGGAGAACCATCACGAGCGGCGGGTGCTGGCCAAGGACGTGGCCCCGCACCTGGTCAACCCGCTCACCTTCTACCTGCCGGTCTACAAGGGCGGCCCGCACGGCGCCGCCAAGCTCGGCGCGGGCGTCTTCGCCTACTCCGCGCTCTCCGCGTTCGGCGACGGCGTCGGCCGGGTCATCTCCCCCGCGAAGGCCGCCGCCGGCAACCCGGCGATGCGCACCGAGGGCCTCAAGGCGGTCGCGGTCTACGGCGACCACCAGATGAACGACTCGCGCGTCGCCGTCATGACCGTACGGGCGGCCGTCGAGTCCGGGGCCACCGTCCTCAACCACGCCGCGGTCACCGGGCTGCGCTTCACCGACGGCCGGGTCACCGGCGCCGAGCTGACGGACCGGCTCGACGGCGCGGAGTTCGGCGTCGACGCCCGGCTGGTGCTCAACGCCACCGGCCCGTGGGTGGACCACCTGCGCCGGATGGAGGACAAGCACTCCGCGCCGAGCATCCGGCTCTCCAAGGGCGCGCACATCGTCCTCAAGCGCAAGGTCCCGTGGAAGGCCGCCACGGCCACCCCGATAGACAAGTACCGCATCACCTTCGCCCTGCCGTGGGAGGACCAGCTGCTGCTGGGCACCACCGACGAGAAGTACGAGGGCGACCCCGCGGACGTGCGTGCCACCGAGAGCGACATCCAGCAGATCCTGGACGAGGCCGCCCACTCGGTGCGCGACGAGCACCTCTCCGCCGACCTGATCAGCTACGCCTTCGCGGGCCTGCGGGTGCTGCCCGGCGGGCCGGGCAGCGTCGAGTCGGCCAAGCGGGAGACGGTCGTCACCGAGGGCCGGGCCGGGATGCTGTCCGTCGCGGGCGGCAAGTGGACGACGTACCGGCACATCGGCCGTACGGTCATCAACAAGCTGGCCGCGCTCCCCGGCGGCTCGCTCGGCGCGGACATGGAGCCGCTCTCCCAGCTGCCGCGCCGGGTGCCGCTGCCGGGCGTCGCCAACCCCAACGCCGTCGCCCACCGGCTGCTGGTCGGCCAGGAGCCCGGCGTGCGGATGGACCCGCTGACCGCCCGCCAGCTGGCCACCCACTACGGCTCGCTGTCGTACGACATCGCCCGGCTCGTCCGGGAGGACCCGTCGCTCGGCGAGCGCATCCACCCGGACGGGCCGGAGATCTGGGCACAGGTCGCCTACGCCCGCGACCACGAGTGGGCCGAGACGGCGGAGGACGTGCTGCGCCGCCGTACCACCCTGACGGTCCGCGGCCTGGACACGCCGGACGTACGGGCCGGGGTGGAGAAGATGCTGAGCCGCGAGGGCTGACGGCCCTGCCCCGTACGGCTGCCCGGTGCGGCCGTACGGAACGGCCGACCCACATACCGGGGGGAGGGGAGTCACCGCACGCCGCGGTGCCTCCCCTCCGGCGTTCCCGCCGGGGCGGCGGGGCGCGTCGGGGCGTTCGGCGGGCGGCGGTGGGCGGTACGCATCCGCCCCTCGGACCGGGCGCCGGGCCGGGCTCGCCGGCTCCGTCTCCCGATGCCGCCCCCGGAGGCAGCGGCCGGCTCACGCTCCCGTCGATGGAGGCAGCGGTACGTCGCCGTCGAGCAGCCCCTGTTCCACCAGGGCGGGCCACAGGGCGTCCGGGATGTCGTGCCGGAACCACTGGGCGTTCTGCCGGGCCTCCCGCGCGGAGTGCGCGCCGACGACCGCGGAGACCACCGAGGGGTGGCCGAAGGGGAAGCGCAGCGCCGCCGCGGGCAGCGGCACCCCGAACTCCCCGCAGACCTCGGCCATCCGCCGGGCCCGGCCGAGTACCTCCGGCGGCGCGGCCCGGTAGTTGTAGAGGGCGCCCGGCACGGGGTCGGCGAGCAGACCCGAGTTGTAGACGCCGCCGACGACCACGGAGGTGCCGCGGCGTTCGCACACCGGCAGCAGCTCGTCGTGGCCCGAGCGCTCCAGCAGGGTCCACCGGCCAGCGCACAGCACCACGTCCACATCGAGATCGGCGACGAGGCGGGCGAGGACTCCGCTGACGTTCATGCCGAAGCCGATGGCGCGGACGAGCTTCTGGTCGCGCAGCTCGGCGAGGGCCGGGAAGCCGGTCTCGTACGTCTGGCGGAGGTGGTTCTCGACGTCGTGCAGATAGACGATGTCGACGGCGTCGGTGCCCAGCCGCTCCAGGGATGCCCCCAGGGTGGCGCGGATGCCGTCCCGGCTGAAGTCCCACTCGCAGGCCCGCGCCGGTGCTCCGACGAAGCCGGCCGGGTCGGCGCTCTCGCCCGGCGCGAGCGGCCGGAGTCTGCGCCCCACCTTGGTGGACAGGATGTACGAGGCGCGGTCGCGGCCGGCGAGGGCCCGTCCCAGCCGCTCCTCCGAGAGCCCGGCCCCGTAGTACGGAGCGGTGTCCAGATAGCTGCTGCCGCTGTCGAGGGCGGCCCGGACGATGTCCTGAGCGTCGTCCTCGGGGAGCGCGCGGTGGAGGTTTCCGACCGGCGCGCAGCCGAGGCCGAGCGCCGGCAGGCGAAGCCCCGTGCGCCCCACCTCGCGCGGCCCGGGTGGTGTCTGCGACATGGCGGTTCCTCTCCGTCCTCCGGCCGTCCCCCGGACTGTGCCACGCGACACCGGCGCGCGGCCCGCGATTCCGGTTCCGCCGCCGGCGGCCGGTGCGGGTTCCGGCCATTCCCGCGTGGCCGGTTCTCTGGATGGGATATACACCGGATCCTCCGCACACCTCCGATGTGTAAGCCCTGAGAGGAAGATCGCGCACCGTTCGCCGCCCGGACAAGTCCCGGATCTCCCAGGGTTGCTGGGCCGACAGCTCGGACGATTCAGGCTGCGGCGGAGCAAGGGTCTGCTGACGGACGCCGCAGAAGCCGTACGCTTGGTGCCGCACGTAAAGGGAACAGCAGCCGAGGCGGTCAAGGATGACCCCGCCCGGCGGAAGGAGGCACTGGGTGATCGAGCTCGAGGGGGTTCCCGAGCTGGTCGACCCGGTCATGGTGGCCGCGTTCGAAGGCTGGAACGACGCGGGTGACGCCGCTTCGGCCGCGGTCGGTCATCTGGACCGGGAGTGGAAGGGCGAGGTCTTCGCGGCGCTCGACGCCGAGGACTACTACGACTTCCAGGTGAACCGGCCCACGGTCTTCCTCGACGGCGGAGAACGAAAGGTCACCTGGCCCACCACCCGGCTGTCGGTGGTGCGCGTCGGCGGCGAGAAGCCGCGCGACCTGGTGCTGGTGCGCGGCATCGAGCCGAGCATGCGCTGGCGCTCCTTCTGCAACGAGATCCTCGCCTTCGCCCACGAGCTGGGGGTGGAGATGGTGGTGATCCTCGGTGCCCTGCTCGGCGACACCCCGCACACCCGGCCGGTCCCGGTCAACGGCGTGACCTCCGACCCCCAGCTGGCGCGCACGATGGACCTGGAGGAGACCCGCTACGAGGGCCCCACGGGCATCGTCGGCATCCTCCAGGAGGCGTGCACGCACGCGGGCGTACCCGCCGTCAGCCTCTGGGCCGCCGTACCGCACTACGTGTCGCAGCCGCCCAACCCCAAGGCCACCCTCGCGCTGCTGAACCGGCTGGAGGACCTGATCGGGGCGCGCATTCCGCTGGGCGAGCTCGCGGAGGACGCCCGGGCCTGGCAGTTGGGCGTGGACCAGCTGGCGGCCGAGGACAGCGAGGTCTCCGAGTACGTGCAGTCGCTGGAGGAGGCGCGGGACACCGCCGAGCTCCCGGAGGCGACGGGCGAGGCCATCGCGCTCGAGTTCGAACGCTATTTGCGGCGGCGTGACGGCCATCCCGGCCCCGGCCAGCCGGGAGGCCACGCGACCGGGACCGGCGGGGGGCCGGAGGCGCGCGACAGCGGCTCGTACTTGCGGGACACGTCCAGCGGGCGCAGCCGTCCCCCGAAGCCCCCGGCGAGGCAGGAACGGGACGACCGGGACGCCGCCCAGCCTGAGGCCCGGGCGGAGGCCGGGGCCGGGGCCGAGGCGGAGGAGCCGGCGGCGGACGGCGAGGGAGGTACGGCCGGTCCGGCCGTCCCCGAGGAGACCACCTCCGCGCCCGAGCCCGAGCCCGAGTCCGCTACGGAGCCCGAGCCCGAGCCGGAGCCG
>DOWQ01000060.1:17106-23724 GCA_003519485.1 Streptomyces sp.
AGCACAAGGACGAGTAGCCCCCGTGGTCCCCTCACAGATGCCACCGGGGCCCTCCCCCTTGCGGGAGAGCGCCCCGGTGGTCTGTTGGCAGGGTCGGGCAGGTCCAGCGGTGCCCTTTAGAGGGCGACGCCCAGGAGCGCGTCGACGGCGCGCGACGCCAGTCCGGGCGCCCCGTCGTCCGTACCCCCTTCGGCGGCCTGTGCGGCGGCCCAGCGGTCGAACGCGGCGAGTGCCGCGGGCGCGTCCAGGTCGTTCGCCAGTGCCTCGCGGATCTCCTCGAGCAGGACGGTGGCCGGCGGCCCGTCCGGACGGGACACGGCGGCGCGCCAGCGGGCGAGCCGGGCGACCGCCTCGTCCAGTACGGCGTCGGTCCACTCCCAGTCGGAACGGTAGTGGTGGGCGAGCAGCGCGAGCCGGATCGCCACCGGGTCCACGCCCTCGCGCCGCAGCGCGGACACGAAGACGANNGCCCTTGGACTTGGACATCTTCTCGCCGTGGAGGGCGACCATCCCGGCGTGCACGTACGTCTGCGCGAAGGGGTGCTCGCCGGTGAGCGCCTGGGCGTGCGAGGCGCCCATCTCGTGGTGCGGGAAGGCCAGGTCGGAGCCGCCGCCCTGGACGTCGAAGCCCATGCCGAGGTGTTCGAGCGCGATGGCGACGCACTCGATGTGCCAGCCGGGCCGGCCACGGCCGAGGCTGCCGCCGTCCCAGCTCGGCTCGCCCTCGCGGGCGGCCATCCACAGCATCGGGTCGAGCGGGTTCTTCTTGCCGGGGCGCTCCGGGTCGCCGCCGCGTTCGGCGGAGAGCAGGCGCATCGTTTCGGCATCGAGCCCGGAGACCTGGCCGAAGGCGGGGTCGGCCTCGACGGAGAAGTAGACGTCCCCCTCCAGCTCGTAGGCGGCCCCGGCGTCGCGCAGCCGCTCGACGAGCGGCACGATGCCCGGTATGGACTCGACCGCGCCGACGAAGTTGCGCGGCGGGAGCATCCGCAGGGCGGTCATGTCCTCGCGGAACAGGGCGGTCTCGCGCTCGGCGAGCGCGGTCCAGTCGTCACCGTTGGCGACGGCCCGCTCCAGCAGCGGATCGTCGACATCGGTGACGTTCTGGACGTAGTGCACCTGCCGCTTGGTGTCGAGCCAGACTCGCTGGACGAGGTCGAAGGCGTTGTAGGTCGCCGCATGACCCAAATGGGTGGCGTCGTACGGAGTGATGCCGCAGACGTAGACGCGGGCGACGGGACCGGGGGCGAGGGTGATCGGCCCCTTGGTCGCGGTGTCGTGGATCCGGAGCTCCCGGCCACGGCCGGGCAGGGCGGGAACCTCAGAAGCGGGCCAGGCATACATGCCATGAGCGTAACCGGACGGACGTTCCGGATACGAACCGACCTGCGCGGCTGACCGGATCGGCGGTCTTGCGGATCCGGCCGCCGTATGGTTTACGGCCGGTGTCAGACCGGCGGCCAGGGGATGGCAGGCCATGCGCCGCTCGGCTCCGGGTGGCGCCGGGTGCTGAGCAGCCGGGCGACCCGCTCCCGTACGGCCCCGGTCTCCGCCGGGGTGATCAGCTCGCCGAGCCGGGCCGCCAGCGGGCCGTCCGGGGCCAGCCCTGCCGCCAGCCGCTCCAGCACCTCCACCGCCTCCTGGGGCAGCGGCTCACCGGCCCAGCCCCACAGCAGCGTGCGCAGCTTGTCGTCGGCGTTGAAGGTCACGCCGTGGTCGATGGCGTAGAGGTGGCCGCCCCGGGTGGGCAGCAGGTGGCCGCCCTTGCGGTCGCCGTTGTTGATGACCGCGTCCAGGACGGCCAACCGGCGCAGGCGCGCGTCATCGGCGTGCACGAGCAGCGCCGTGCGCCCTTCGCCCACGTCTGCGAAGCCGACGGCCTTCCAGCCCGGCCCCGGCTCGTCGTGCTCCACCAGGGCCAGCAGTGCCGTCTCGGGGTCGGCGTCGATCCACAGCTGGCACATGCCGCGGCCGTAGGGCCCGTCCCGCAGCACGGTCGGGGGCACCAGGTCCCAGCCCGTGGCCCGGGAGAGCTCATAGGCCGCCACCTCGCGCTGGGCCAGGTTGCCGTCCGGGAAGTCCCACAGCGGGCGCTCACCGGCGATCGGCTTGTAGACGCAGGCGGCCCGCTCGCCGTCCCGCTCGACGCTGCACTGGAGCACGGCGTTCGACGCCTCGCGGATCCGGCCGCGGACGGTCAGCTCGCCGTGCGCGAGCAGGTCGTACACGGCGAGCGACGCCGGACCGGACGGGTCCGCGGGCGTCAGAGACCGCGGCGGTATCCGTTCTGGCGCGGACATACGTGTCCTTCCGGGTCGAGCGGCAGGCTGCACAGCGGGCACGGCGGGCGTCCGGCGTTGACCACGTCCAGGGCCCGCTTGGCGAACGCCCGTGCCATCGCCCCGGTGAGCCGGACCCGCAGCATGGGCGGGCCGTTCTCGTCGTCCTGCAGAAGCCTCTCCTCGGCCTCGACCAGGTCCTCGTCCGACTCCGCCTCCAACTCGACGAGGGCCTGCGCCTCCACGACCATCCGCTCTTCCTCGCCGTCCCAGGCGAGCGCCATCGTGCCGACCCGGAACTCCTCCTCGACCGGCGCGTCGAGCGGCGCGGTGTCGGCGACCTCGGTGGGGGCGACGGCCGGCACGGGCGCGTTGCCGCCGGTGCGGCGCACCACCTCGTCCAGCAGCTCGTCGATCCGTTCGGCGAGCGCCTCCACCTGGGCCTTCTCCAGGGCAACGCTGGTGGACCGGGCGCCTTCGGTTGCCTGGAGGAAGAAGGTTCGGCGCCCAGGCAGCCCGACCGTGCCGGCGATGAACCGGTCCGGCGGGTCGTAGAGGAACACCTGACGGGACACGTCCTGCTCCATATTTCGTCGGCGACAGGTCTCTCGGGAACGGGCCCGAGCGGTTACGCGCGGCACCGCGCGGCCTACGGTCCGTCCACCCTACTGCGGCGGTGGATCACGGTGCGCCCGCACCACCGCCGACGGCTGCGTCACCTCCGGTGGGGCCGCCCGCGCCGTCCACCAGCGGCGCCAGCCCGCCGAAGCCGCCGGTGTCGCCGAGGCGCAGCAGGAAGGGCCGCAGCGGCGTGTAGCGAACGGCCGTGACGGAGCAGGGCTCGACGGAGAGCCGCTGGAAGAGGTCGAGGTGCAGGCCGATCGCGTCCGCGACGACGGACTTGATGATGTCGCCGTGCGAGCACATCAGGTAGACCGCGTCGGCGCCGTACTCGGCCTCGATCCGGTCGTTCCAGTCCCGTACGGCATCGACGGCGCGGGCCTGCATGGCCCGTACGGTCTCGCCGTCCGCACCCGGGAACCCGGCGGCCGACGGGTGCCGCTGGACGGTCGTCCAGAGCGGCTCGTCGGCCAGTTCGGCGAGCTTGCGGCCGGTCCAGTCGCCGTAGTGGCACTCGCCGATCCGGTCGTCGGTGTGCAGCGGCAGCTCCGGCCGGGCACCGAGCAGCGGAGCGAGCGTCTCCCGGCAGCGCTGCAGCGGACTGGTCACGACGGCGGAGAGGGGCAGTTCCGCCAGCCGCGCGGGCAGCGCGGCGGCCTGGGCGGCGCCGCGCTCGTCGAGGCCGATGCCGGGTGTCCGTCCCGCGAGGACCCCGGCGGTGTTGGCGGTGGACCGGCCGTGCCGGACGAGGATCAACAAGGGCATGGCGCCAGCGTAGGCCGTACCCTCCGGAGCGGTCCGGGCCCGGTCCCCGGGGGACGCGTGCGCGACGGGCGCGGACAGGGAACAATCACGGAATGATCGTGGACTGTGCCATCTACCGGGACGGGCGCCGCACCGAGGGCCCGAAGGACTTCTCCGACGCCCTCGACGAGGCGCGCGCGGAGGGGCACTCCTTCCTGTGGCTCGGGCTGCACGAACCGACCGTCGCCGAGTTCGGCCTGGTCAGCCAGGAGTTCGGGCTGCATCCGCTGGCGGTCGAGGATGCCCTGAAGGCGCATCAGCGGCCCAAGCTCGAGGTGTACGACGACTCGCTGTTCCTGGTGCTCAAGCCGGCCCTGTACGAGGAGGCCGACGGCACGGTGACCACCGGCGAGCTGATGGTCTTCGTCGGCGACTCCTTCGCGGTGACCGTGCGGCACGGCGAGGGCAGCCCGCTGGCGGCCGTACGCGAGCGGCTGGAGAGGGAGCCGGCCGTCCTCCGGCACGGGCCGACCTCGGTGCTGTACGCGGTGAGCGACGCGGTCGTGGACCACTACATCGACGTGGCCGCCGAGCTCCAGGTCGACCTGGACGAGCTGGAGGAGGAGGTGTTCTCGCCGGGCGGTCCGGACGCCGGGAACACCGCCGCGCGGATCTACGCCTTCAAGCGCCAGGTCGTCGAGTTCCGGCGGGCCACCGTCCCGCTCACCGAGCCGATGTCGCGGCTGGCCCACGCCGGGCTGCCCTTCGTGCACGAGCCCTCCCGGCTGTTCTTCCGCGACGTCAGCGACCACCTCACCCGGGCGAACGAGAGCGTGGAGGGGCTCGACCGGCTGCTGTCCGACGTCCTCGGCGCGCATCTCGCGCAGACCGGCGTGCGGCAGAACGACGACATGCGGAAGATCTCGGCGTGGGCCGCCATGGCCGCGGTGCCCACCATGGTCGCCGGGATCTACGGCATGAACTTCAAACACATGCCCGAACTGGGCACCACCTGGGGGTACCCGGTGGTGCTGGTCCTGATGGCCGTCGCGGTGGTCGGTCTCCACCGGCAGTTCAAGCGGCGCGGCTGGCTCTGAGGGGCGGCGGTGCGGCCGGCCCGGACTCCGGCGGGGCCCGCAGCCGGCGTACGGACCCGGTGCGTGACCCGTGACCCGACCCGACGAGTCCCGCCGGCTCAGGCGAACTCGGGTGCGGGCGTCGCGGGGCCGCCGAGCGCGTTCAGTCGCTCCGGGGTGCGCAGCCGGGTCATCCGGCGCAGACCGCCCAAACGTTCGTACGCGTAGCGCGCGTGGACGCCGGCCGCGAGCAGGGCGCTCCGGGGGCGGGACCAGCGCAGGATGCGGCCCATCCGGGCCAGCACGGCCAGGCTGACGTCCCGGTGGACGCGGATCTCGGCCAGCGCGCTCTCCCGCAGGGCCGACCGGACCGTACGGCCGTGTCCGGTGGCGGCGAGCCGCAGCAACTCCTCGTGGCAGTACGCGAGGTGGTTCGCGTCGTCCTCCGCGATCGCCCCGAACGCGCGGTCGAGGTCCGGGCGGCCCGCGGCGTGCTTGCGGTACAGCAGCATCCGCTCGGCGGAGCGCTGTTCGGTGACGCGGCCGCGGGCGAGGTGGACGACGATGTCCCGCTCGGTCAGCGGCTCGTCACGGCGCAGCTTGTCGTGCGCCGGGCCGATGCCCCGGCGCTCCAGGAGCATGGCGTAGTCGGTGTCGGCGGGCACGGTGGCCGGCCGCAGACCGCGCTTGCGCAGCAGGGCGTGGAAGATCCGGCCGTGCTTGTCCTCGTCGGCGCCGTGCCGGGCGATCTTCGGGGCCAGCTCCCGCAGGCCCGGCGGCAGGAGTTTCGCGATCCGGGAGCTCTCCCAGCCGCCCTGCTCCCCGGTGCTCGCCGCGACGGAGCAGAACAGCCGGAATGCCGCGTCGTTGTCGAAGATCTCCTGGAACAGGCTGCCGGCCGAGCGCATCTCTGCCACCTCCGTGCGGGTCCGCGAGGGCGTACGGATGAGCGAGTCAAGGCCGCTCCGGGCGGTGAGGCAACAGACGCGTCGGGCACGTCCGTCGAACGGGGGACAACCGGCTGCGGCGGACGGACGCGTAACCCGGACGGGGCACGGGGCGTTGTGCTGGTGACGGCCGTGGCGGGGTCGACCCCCGAGCCCCCCACCACGGCCGCGGTCCTCCCTCTCTGTCACCGCCCCTGGGTAGGGTGGATGACGGACCTGAGGGGGTTGTGGGTGAGCTTGTTCGGCAAAGCGGCGCGCGGCGGTCTGGCGCCGCGGCGCGTGGGGCCCGCGGGCGCGGACTGGTCGCCGTACGAGCGGTTCGACGAGGCGGCGCGGGTGTATTTTCTGCACGCGGATGTCGCGTTGGAGTCGGTCGGCGGGGTGCTGGGCCGGCGCCGGGTACGGGGCTTCACGCTGGAGCGCGTCGTGGATCTGACGGAGGCGGGAGCCTCGGTGTGGCAGGAGGCCGCGGTCTGCGACGGGCGGCGGCTGATCCTGTGGCACAGCGAGGAGGTCGCGGACGACGAAGCGCCGGGCGGCACGGTCCTCGACTCCTCGGTGCAGGTGCTGCCGCTGGGCGCGATACGCCATGTCGGGATGCGGACGATGGTGGGGCGCGACCCGGCCGGCCTGCGGGTGAACCGCGGTGTGCATCTCGTACTCGCCACGGCGACACCGCACGAGCTCAATCCGGTGCAGGACGGCGATCCGGAGGCGCCGATAGCGGCGGCCCGGTTCCGCCCGGAGGCGTTCCGGTTCAGCAAGTCCCTGGACGACGGCGGGCCGGGGCAGATAACGCGGCTGATCTCCTTCGGACGGCTGATGGGGCGACTCGTCCCGGGCTGACCGGGTCGTCCCCGGGCCGGCCGGCCCCGCTGCCCCGCTCGCGCCCGACACCGCGCCGACTCCACCGGCCGACGCCGCACCGGCATACCGCCGGACCGGCCCGCC
>DOWQ01000715.1 GCA_003519485.1 Streptomyces sp.
ACATCCGCGCCCGCCAGGTGGTCCTGGCCACCGGCGCGCACGAGCGCCCGCTGGTCTTCGCCGGCAACGACCGGCCCGGCGTGATGCTCGCCGCGGCGGTGCGCGTCTACCTGGGCCGGTACGCCGTCGCACCCGGCTCGCGGGCCGTCGTGGCCACCACCAACGACAGCGCCTACGACACCGTCACGGACCTGCTGGCCGCCGGTGTCCCGGTCGCGGCGGTCGCCGACGCCCGCCCCGAACTGTCCCGCCGGGCCGCCGAGGTAGCGGCGGAGACGGGTGTACGGGTGCTGACCGGGAGCGCCGTCGTCGACACCGACGGCGAGAGCCGGCTCACGGCGGTCACGGTCGGCGCTCTCGACGACGAGGGCCGGCTCACCGGCGGGACCGAGTCCTTCGACTGCGACCTGCTCGCCGTCTCCGGCGGCTGGAGCCCGGTGGTGCATCTGCACAGCCAGCGCCAGGGCCGGCTGCGCTGGGACGACGCACTCGCCGCCTTCGTACCGGACGGTGCCGTACGCGACCAGCGGATCGCCGGCGCGGCCACCGGAACCTACGACCTGGACGGCTGCCTGCACGAGGGGGCGAGGGCCGGCGCGCTGGCCGCGACGGAGGCCGGTTTCCCGGCGACCGCCCCGGCGCCGCCGGACGGCCCCGGCCCCACCGGAAGCAGGACCGGCACCGGCAGCGGCAACGCCCCGGGCCCGGTGCGGCCCCTGTGGCTGACACCCGGACGCGCGGGGGAGCCCGAGAGCTGGGACACCCACTTCGTCGACCACCAGCGCGATGTGACGGTGGCCGATGTATGGCGGTCCACCGGGGCCGGGATGCGCAACGTCGAGCACGTCAAGCGCTACACCTCGCTGGGCACCGCGAACGACCAGGGCAAGACCTCGGGCGTCAACGCCATCGGCGTGATAGCCGCGGCCCTGGCGGGCACCGACCCGGCCGGGGGCACGGCGAATCCCACCCTCGGAGACATCGGCACCACCTCCTACCGCGCGCCGTACACGCCCGTGTCCTTCGTGGCCCTCGCCGGACGCGAGCGGGGCGACCTGTTCGACCCGGAGCGCATGACGGCCGTACACCCCTGGCACGTCGCCCGCGGCGCGGAGTTCGAGAACGTCGGCCAGTGGAAGCGGCCCTGGTACTACCCGCTGCCGGGGGAGGACATGGACGCGGCGGTCGCCCGCGAGTGCCGCGCGGCCCGCGAGGGCGTCGCCTTCATGGACGCCTCCACCCTCGGCAAGATCGAGATCTGGGGCGCTGACGCGGGTGAGTTCCTCAATCGCGTCTACACCAACGCCTTCAAGAAGCTCAAGCCCGGCCTCGGCCGCTACGGCCTGATGTGCAAGCCGGACGGGATGATCCTCGACGACGGCGTGACACTGCGGCTGGAGGAGGGCCGCTACTTCATGACCACCACCACCGGCGGCGCGGCCGGGGTTCTGGACTGGCTGGAGGAGTGGCTGCAGACCGAGTGGCCCGAGCTGGACGTCCACTGCACCTCGGTCACCGAGCAGTGGACGACGATCGCCGTCGTCGGCCCGCGCTCCCGCGACGTCGTCGCGGAGCTGGTGCCCGGGCTCGACCTCTCGAAGGAAGCCTTCCCCTTCATGGGCTTCCGCGAGACCACGCTCGCCTCCGGGGTCCCCGCCCGGGTCTGCCGGATCTCCTTCTCCGGTGAACTCGCCTACGAGATCAACGTCTCCTCCTGGTACGGCCTCGCCGTGTGGGAGCAGGTCGAGGAGGCGGGCCGGCCGTACGGCATCACCCCGTACGGCACCGAGACCATGCACGTCCTGCGGGCCGAGAAGGGCTTCATCATCGTCGGCCAGGACACCGACGGCACGGTCACACCCCAGGACGCCGGCATGTCGTGGGTCGTCTCGGCGCGGAAGGACTTCATCGGCAAGCGGTCCTACTCCCGCCCCGACACCGCACGGACCGACCGCAAGCACCTGGTCGGACTGCTGCCCGCCGACAGCCGGACCCGGCTCCCCGAGGGCACCCAACTCGTGGCCCCCGGCGTGCCGATAACCCCTGCGGACGGGCCGGTGCCGATGCTCGGCCATGTCACCTCCAGCTACCACAGCCAGGCGCTGGGCAGGCCGTTCGCCCTCGCGCTCGTCGAGGGCGGCCGTGACCGCGTCGGCGAGACGCTGCTCGCCCCCGTCGGCGACCTCCTGGTCCCGGTCCTGGTGTCCGAACCCGTGCTCTACGACCCCGAAGGGACCAAGCGAGATGGCTGAGACCGAGACCGCACCGGCCCACCTGCGCCGCAGCTCGCTCGCGCACCTCGGGGAACGGATGCGTGCCGCCACGGTCACCGGCCCCCGCGGCGTGGCCCTGGCCGAACTGCCCTTCCTCACCATGGTCAACCTCCGGGCCGACCCCGGCTCGCCGGCGGCCGGCCGGCTGGCAACTGTCCTCGGCGCGCCGCTGCCACCCCGCTGCGGCGACACCGCGGCGCCCGGCCCGCACACGACCGTATGGCTCGGGCCGGACGAGTGGCTGGTCGTCTCCGCGGCCGACGCGGCCGGGCTGACCGGTGAGCTGCGCGAGGCGCTCGGCGGCGATCCGGGCTCGGTCGTCGACGTATCGGCGAACCGGACCACGCTGGAGCTCGGCGGCCCGGCCGCCCGCCAGGTGCTGGAGAAGGGGTGCGCGCTGGACCTGCACCCCCGCTCCCTCGCCGCCGGACAGGCCGTGTCCACCACGGTCGGCCCGGTGCCGGTGCTGCTGTGGCAGACCGACGACGCACCCACGTACCGGCTGCTGCCGCGCTCCTCGTACGCCGATTACCTGGCCCGCTGGCTCATCGACGCGATGAGCGAGTACAGCGCTCCCGAGGTGCCCTGATGGCCCTGAACGGCCCGGCTGCCCTCGCCGGCCGGCCGGCGTCCGCCCTTCCTCCCCGCTTCCGGCGGGGCAGGAACGGGCGGCCCGCGCCG
>DOWQ01000038.1 GCA_003519485.1 Streptomyces sp.
GGTGCCGGCCGCGGACCCCGACTGCACGGCGCTGCTCTCCGTCGTGGCGCGCGACGCCGTCGACCTGCTCACCGACGCCGTGGCGCGCGGTCAGTTGCGCGAATGCGAAGGGGACTCCTGTTTGCTGGTCTACCTCGACACCTCGCGCGGGCGGCGCCGCCGCTGGTGCTCCAGCGGGGTGTGCGGCAACCGTGAGCGGGTGGCGCGGCACCGCCGGCGGGCCGTCGCCCGGCGGCGCTGACCGGCGCTGACCGTGGCTGACCGGCACTGATCGGCTCAGCGGCACGAGCCCCGTTCGCCAACACCCGGCCCCGGTGCGGAGCTTCCGCGAATTTTTCCGGCCGGGCGTTGAGCAGCGGCACGGCCCGCCGCGTACTCAAGGGCGAAGCGCGGTCCGTTCGGGGGCGGCCGGGGATTCGCGGAAGCGCAGCCGGCGCTTCGGGACCGACCACTCCGGAGGGAGAGACGCCATGCGCGACATCCGCCGCCCCGGGCTGCCTGCCGCAGCCGGGATCGCCGTGCTCGTGCTCAGCGCGGCGGGCTGCGACGCGAACCAGAAGGACGGTTATGACAACGGCGACACCGGAAACTCCTCGGACCACTGACCGGTCCCCCACACCGGTGGGCCGAGGACCGGGCGGGGTCCCGCCGCAGACGAGGGCTGCGGGGCCCCGCCCGACTGAACGGCAGATCACTGCAGTTGGCGTAAGCGTTTCTCCAGTGCAAGCTTTCGACCGGGAGGTTCGGGTGCGCGAGGATGCGGCCGTGGCCGATGACCGTCCTTCAAGGACCCGACACCGCGCGGAGCGTCCTCGCTCCGGGGAAGAGGTGCCGGACGAAGAACTCATGCGGGTCATCTACCGGGAACACGCCGGTCCGTTGCTGGCGTACGTCCTCCGGCTGGTGGCCGGGGACCGGCACCGCGCGGAGGATGTCGTCCAGGAGACCCTGGTACGCGCCTGGCGCAACGTCCACCGGCTCAACAGGGCGACGGGATCGGTGCGTCCGTGGCTGGTCACCGTCGCCCGGCGGATCGTCATCGACGGTCACCGGAGCCGGCAGGCGCGTCCGCAGGAGGTCGACCCGGCGCCTCTGGAAGTCATGCCCGCGGAGGACGAGATAGACAAGGCACTCTGGCTCATGACGCTGTCCGACGCGATGGGCGACCTCAGCGACGCGCACCGCGAAGTGCTCGTCGAGACCTACTTCAAGGGCCGTACGGTGAATGAGGCGGCCGAGGCCCTCGGCATACCCAGCGGGACCGTGCGGTCCCGGGTCTTTTACGCGCTGCGCTCCATGAAGCTCGCGCTCGAGGAACGAGGAGTCAGGGCATGACCACGCCCGAGCGCAATTCGGAGCACGAGGCCGTCGGCGCCTACGCGCTCGGCATCCTGGACCAGGCGGAGGCCGCCCGCTTCGAGGTGCATCTCGCCGGCTGCAACTACTGCTCCGCCCAGCTCGACGAATTCATGGGCATCGAGCCGCTGCTCGCCACGCTCGCCGAGACCCCCACCCCCGTCCACGACACGGGCGTGCTGCACGCCAAGCCCGGCCCGCAGGTGCTGCCCCGGCTGCTCGGCGAGGTCTCCGACCACCGCCGCAAGGCGCGCCGGCGCGGCCGCTACCTGCTCGCGGCGGCGGCGGCCCTCGTCCTCGGCGGACCGCCCGTCGCGGTCTGGGCCACGGCAGGCGACTCCGGGGACTCCGGCAGGACGACGGCCGGGAACACCGCCGAGGCCGCCTTCCGGGACGGGATGCAGGAGAAGGTCACGGCCACCGACCCGGTCAGCAAGGTCGCCGCCACGGTCGCCACGGCCGAGAAGGCGTGGGGCACCGACACGGTGCTGGAGCTCAAGAACGTCAGAGGCCCGGAGAAGTGCAGCCTGATCGCCGTGTCGAAGAACGGTGACGAGGAGATCGTGACCTCCTGGTCGGTGCCGGAGTGGGGCTACGGAATCCCCGGCAGCGACCATCCGGGCGCCAAGAACCCGCTCTACATCCACGGCGGCTCGGCCATGGCGCCGAAGGACATCGACCGCTTCGAGGTCCGCACCTTCGACGGGGACCGGCTGGTCACGGTCAACAGCTGACCCCGGGCCCCCGGCCCGTACCAAGTCCCCGGCCGGCACCGACAGGCCCGGCCCCGGCACCGCCCCGGACCGGCCCATGAGCCTGCCCGGGCCCCGCCCGTGGAGCGCCTGGACGCCCCCGGCGGCACCTCGTCCTGCCGCCGGCACCGCCGTCCGGGTTCAAAAAACGGCCAGGTGCGCGCATCGCCCCCTTTCGCGTACGGTTAACGGCTGCCCAGCACGTCAGAAGGGGGCCCGGGTGGCCGCGCAGGATGCCACGGTCGATTCGGTACGCGACCGAGAGATCGGTGTCGAACAGGATCACCTGAACCAGGTGTACCAGCGCCTCGAGGAGAAGATCCACGAGGCGGAGTTTCTGATGGACGACGCCGCCCGGCGCGGCCAGGTCGGGACGCCCGGCGCACTCGCCGAGCGCGACGCCCAGGTCTTCCGGGCCGGCCTCCACCTCAACCGGCTGAACAGCGAATTCGAGGACTTCCTCTTCGGCCGGATCGACATGCTGCCCGGCAAGGACGGCGAGCGCGGCCCCGACGGCGCGTCCACCTCCGTCGAGACCGCCGACGGGGCCGTACGGACGGACGAGTCCGGCCGCACGCACGGTGAGATCGCGGAGACCCTGCACATCGGCCGGATAGGCGTCCTCGACGCCGACTACTCGCCGCTCGTCATCGACTGGCGGGCGCCCGCCGCCGCGCCCTTCTACCGGGCCACCCCCGTGGACCCGGGCCGGGTCGTGCGCCGCCGCGTCATCCGCAGCAAGGGCCGCCGGGTGCTCGGGGTCGAGGACGACCTGCTGAGACCCGAGCTGACCGCGACTCTCGACGGCACCGAGCTGCCCGTGGTGGGCGACGGCGCACTGATGGCGGCGCTCGGCCGGGCCCGCAGCCACTCCATGCGGGACATCGTCTCCTCGATCCAGGCGGAGCAGGACCTGGTGATCCGGGCGCCCGCCGCGTCCGTCACCGAGGTCGGCGGCGGGCCGGGCACCGGCAAGACCGCCGTCGCCCTGCACCGCGCCGCGTATCTGCTCTACCAGGACCGCAGGCGGTACGCCGGGGGCATCCTCGTGGTGAGCCCGACCCCGCTGCTGGTCGCCTACACCGAAGGGGTGCTGCCGTCCCTGGGAGAGGAGGGCCAGGTCGCGATCCGGGCCCTGGGCTCGCTGGTCGACGGCGCGGAGGCCACCGTCTACGACGAGCCGGCCGTCGCCCGGATCAAGGGCTCCGCCCGGATGGCCAAGGTGCTCCGGCGGGCCGCGCGCGGCGCCCTGGAGCTCGCACCCCGGCCGGAGGCGCCGGCCGGCGGCCAGCTGTCGTTCGACGGCCTGGACGACGCGGCCGGTGACGGGGACCGTGCCGTCGGCGGGAACGGCGACGGCCGCCCGCCCGA
>DOWQ01000450.1 GCA_003519485.1 Streptomyces sp.
GGCCCCAACGGCGCCGGGAAGACCACCACCGTCGAGATCTGCGAGGGCTACCGCCGCCCCGACGCGGGCACGGTCCGGGTCCTCGGCCTCGACCCGGTCGCGGACGCGGCGGCCCTGCGGCCCCGGATCGGCGTGATGCTCCAGTCGGGCGGCGTCTACCCGGGCGCGCGGGCGGAGGAGATGCTGCGGCACACCGCGAAGCTGCACGCGCACCCGGTGGACGTGGACCTGCTGATCGACCGGCTGGGCCTGGGCGGCTGCGGCCGTACGGCCTACCGACGGCTCTCCGGCGGCCAGCAGCAGCGGCTGGCACTCGCCATGACCGTCGTCGGCCGCCCCGAACTGGTGTTCCTCGACGAGCCGACAGCGGGACTCGACCCGCAGGCCCGGCACGCCACCTGGGACCTCGTACGGGAGCTGCGCGCGGACGGCGTCAGCACCGTGCTCACCACTCACTTCATGGACGAGGCCGAGCAGCTCGCCGACCACGTGGTGATCATCGACGGCGGCCGGGTCGCCGCCCAGGGCAGCCCCGAGGAGCTGTGCCGGGGCGGCGCCGAGAACACGCTGCGCTTCACCGGACGGCCGGGGCTCGACCTGGCGGCCCTGCTCACGGCGCTGCCGCCCGGCGCGGCGGCCGCGGAGCTGACCCCCGGGGCGTACCGGATCACCGGGAACGTCGACCCGCAGCTGCTGGCCACCGTCGCCTCCTGGTGCGCGCAGCACGGGGTCATGCCGGACCGGATCTCGGTCGAGCGGCGCACGCTGGAGGACGTCTTCCTGGAGCTGACCGGCAAGGAGCTGCGCGCGTGACCACGGGTACGGGAGCGGACACACCGGACACCCCGGACACATCGGGGCCGGGGCCGGGGGCCGGCAGCGGCACCTTCGCCCCGCGGCCGGGGGCCGCGCCGCTGGGCCGGATGATCCTCGCGCAGACGGCTCTGGAGACCCGGATGCTGCTGCGGAACGGCGAGCAGCTACTGCTGACGGTGATCATCCCGACCCTACTGCTGGCACTCTTCGGCACCGTCGAGATCGTGGAAACGGGGCCGGGGAAGGCCGTGGACTTCCTGACGCCGGGCGTCCTCGCGCTGGCCGTACTGTCCACCGCCTTCACCGGGCAGGCCATCGCCACCGGCTACGAACGGCGGTACGGGGTCCTCAAGCGGCTCGGCGCCTCGCCGCTGCCGCGCTGGGCGCTGATGACCGCCAAGACCGGGTCGGTGCTCGTCGTCGAGGCGCTGCAGATCGCGCTGCTGACGCTGGTCGCCTTCGCGCTCGGCTGGTCGCCGCAGGGCCTCACGACCTGGCCCGGCGTGCTCACGGTGGCGCTGCTGCTGGTGCTCGGCACGGCGGCCTTCTCCGGACTCGGGCTGCTGATGGCCGGGACGCTGAAGGCCGAGGCGACACTGGCCGCCGCGAACCTCGTCTTCATCCTGCTGCTGATCGGCGGCGGGGTGATCGTGCCGCTGGAGAAGTTCCCGGAGGCCGCGCAGTCCGTGCTCCAGGTGCTGCCGATCGCGGCGCTCTCGGACGGCCTGCGGGACGTACTCCGGCACGGGGCCCCGGTCCCGTGGGGCGACCTGGGCATCCTCACCGCCTGGTCGGCCCTCGGCCTGGGCGCCGCGGCCCGCTTCTTCCGCTGGGAGTGATCCCTTCGCCCAAACCCCCTGCCACCCTTCCACCCCTGCCACGGCACTGACGGCCGCGCAGGGAGCGGCGGCGGGACGTGCGGCTGCCCACGGGGTAGCGCTCACAGGAGCTTCGCGAAGCAGCGGCTCTCCGGGTAGTCGCGGTACGGGCCGAACTTGGCGGTGGGCAGATAGCCGCTGGACGTGTAGAGGGCGATCGCCTCGGGCAGCGGAGTGCCCGTCTCCAGCACCGTCCGCACCCGGCCGGCCTGCCGCGCGCTGCGCTCCAGCTCGGCCAGTATCCGGCGGGCCAGCCCGCGCCCCCGCGCGGCGGGGACCACGTACATGCGCTTCACCTCGGCGTCGCCGTCCGCGTGACCCTCGCCATTCGCATCCTGGGCCCGCCATCCGCCCGAGGCAACGGGCACGCCGGCTTCGTATGCGATGAGGTAAAGGCCCCGCGGCGGGTCGAAGCGCGTCGGGTGCAGCGGTGTCATGTCGTCGTACCCGTAGCGGGCGATGTACTGGGCCTGCACTTGGTCGGTGAGCCGTACGGCGTCGGGATGACCGTACGGAACGGCGATGATCTTCACGCCTCGGGACAGTACTCGGCCGGGCCCGGCATGTCAGCCGGCATCGCCGGCCGGGCCCTGGTGGGGCGGCGGAGGGCCCGCGGAGGAGCTGCGGGCCGACTGCCGGACGGCTTCGGGACGGCCGGGCCGGACCGGCCCCCATCGCGCACTGGATGTTTCGATTCCGTGACATCGGGTATCGCCTCCATAGACGTGGGAGCGCTCCCATGCTCTCATTGCACCCGGCAAACCCCACACCGGAAGACGGAGATCGCGCCATGCATTGTCATGATCATGCTGAAATCCCCCGCTGGACGCTGCGGGCCCTGGCCCTGTTGTCCGCAGCGTTGTTCTGCCTTCTCCCCTGGTCCAACACGGCCTCCGCCCACGGGTCGATCGTCGACCCGGCGTCCCGCAACTACGGTTGCTGGGAGCGCTGGGGCGACGACCACATGAACCCCGCCATGGCCCAGGAAGACCCCATGTGCTGGCAGGCGTGGCAGGACGACCCGAACGCCATGTGGAACTGGAACGGGCTCTACCGCAATGGTGTCGGCGGCAACCACCAGGGCGCCGTACCCAACGGCCAGCTGTGCAGTGGCGGGCACACCGAGAGCGGCCGCTACAACTCCCTGGACACCCCGGGCGCCTGGAAAATGACGAACGTCGCCGACAACTTCACGGTGAAGCTGTACGACCAGGCCAGCCACGGCGCGGACTACTTCCGCGTCTACGTCACCCGTCAGGGCTTCGACCCCACAACCCAGTCGATGAACTGGAGCGACCTGCAGCTCGTCCGCGAGACCGGCAGGTACGCCCCCAGCCAGAACATCTCGATCGACGTCAACACGTCCGGCTACAGCGGGCGCCACGTCGTCTACACGATCTGGCAGGCCTCGCACATGGACCAGGCGTACTACCTGTGCAGCGACGTGAACTTCGGCTGAACTGCTGAACTGAACTGGCTGCGAGCCGGGCGACCGCCGGCTCGCAGCATCCTCCCGCACCACCCGGGCCCGCCGGCTGCCTCCGCGACCGGCGGGCCCGGTCATGGACGACGCCGGACGGGGGCTCTCGCACTCGGCGCCGCCCCTTCAGGAACCCGGCAGAACCCTCAACGGCTCTGGCGGCGGCCACGCGCGGCCCGAGCGTCCGCGAGAAGCGGCGAGACCCTGAAAGCCCCAGAACGGGTGGTACCCTATAGGGCATGGTAAAGACCACGGTGTACCTGCCCGAGGACCTCGAGGTCCGATTGGATGCCGAGGCCGCCGCCACCGGCGTCAGCAAGGCAGAGCTCATCCGCCGGGGCGTCGCGATGGTGCTCGAGGCCTCCACGCGGCCGAAGCGTGCCAACGCCCTTCCCGTCTTCGACAGCGGAAGGCCGATGTCGGCGGAGGCCATGGACGACTCCGTCTACGAGCACATCAAGGAGCGGGCGGCCCGGCGTTGATCGTCGTCGCCGACACCTCGGCCCTGTACGCCGCCTTCGACGTCGCACAGCCCGAGCACCGCGCAGCAATGGGCGTCATCGACCGCGAGACGCTCGCCATCTCCCCCCTGGTGATCACCGAGCTCGACCACCTGATCCACCGGGACCTCGGGTTTCCGGCCGCCATGCAGGTCATGGAGGCCCTGAACGCCCGGATCGGAGAGGGTCAGTACAAGCTCGCCGAGCTGCGGCCGGCCGACCTTTCCGCCGCCCACACGCTGCGCGAGAAGTACGAGGGACTGCGCCTCGACCTGGCGGACGCGGTAGGGGTCGTGCTCGCCGACCGTTACCGGACCGACTGCATCCTCACCCTCGATCAACGCGACTACCGCGCCATCGAGCCCCTTACCCGCGGCTTCTCAGCGTTCCGCATCCTGCCTGCCGACCTCTGACCGGTGACCGGCCGCAACCGAGGTGCGGAGTGCGCCGCCCACGGCCACGGAGTCCCCGCACAGCCCTGCTCCCGCGAGGACAAGACCCGGGCCACGCCCGAGGGCTACAGCTCAGGACCCCTCGTGAAAACGCGCACAAGGGGCCGCTTATCATGTTCCCCGTGTCCAAGTCGTCCGTAGTCGCGCGTCGCAGCCCCCTCGCCTTCATCGCCTCCCGGTGGACGGCGTCCCCCCGGATCGTCCAGCGGGCCGCGTACGCCACGCTCCTCATGGCCGTGGTCATCGTGGTCACCGGTGGCGCCGTCCGGCTGACCGGCTCCGGGCTGGGCTGTGACACCTGGCCCAAGTGTTCGGACGACAGCCTGATCGCCACCCGCGAGATGGGCCTGCACGGCGCCATCGAGTTCGGCAACCGGATGCTGACGTACGTGCTGTGCGCGGCCGTCGGCTGGACGATCATCGCGGCGCGGTCGGCGAAGCCGTGGCGCCGGAGCCTCACCCGGCTCGGCTGGGCGCAGTTCTGGGCCGTCATGGCCAATGGCGTGATCGGCGGCGTCACGGTCCTCACCGGTCTCAACCCGTACACCGTCGCCGGGCACTTCCTGCTGGCGACCGTGCTGCTCACCGTGGTCGCCGTGACCTGGGAGCGGACCCAGGAGGGCGACGGCGCGCCGCGCGCACTGGTCGGGCCCCGGGTACGGCAGCTCGCCTGGGCGCTGGCCGTCCTGTCGGCGACCCTCATCGTGGCGGGCACCACCGTCACGGGCACCGGCCCGCACGCGGGCGACAGCAGCGACGTGCCCCGGATGGGCTTCGACTGGGCGTCTGTCGCCCAGCTGCACGCGGTGCTCGCGTGGGCCGTGGTGCTGCTGACCGCCTGGCTGTGGCTGACGCTGCGCGCCGTGAACGCCCCGGCCGCGCCGCGGAACCGTACGGGCATGCTGATGCTGGTCCTGCTGGGACAGGGCGCGATCGGCTACGCGCAGTACCTCACCGAGCTCCCCGAAATCCTGGTGGGCCTGCACATGCTCGGGTCCTGCCTGGTGTGGATCGGGGTCGTGCGGGTGCTGCTCTCCCTGCGTGAGCGCCCCGGGACGGCGGCTGATCCGGTTCACCCGGCGCCGCACCAGGACGGGTCGGCGCAACCCGCGGCCCTCTGAACCACCGCCGCCCGCTCACCGCGCCACCGCCGCGCGTATCCAGCGTTGCGCCCCCGTCCGCCGGGATTCGTTCGGCCGGACGGGGGCGCAACGGTGGACGGAGTCACCCCGGAAGGATCGGACGGTCGGCGCGGACGACTGCCCGGGGGCCGGCCGCGCCCCGGGCTCTTGCGCCTGTGGTCAGGTGCTGGTGCCGGTGTTGCTCGGGCCGCCGAGCTGGATGCCCGCCATCCGCGACCACTCGTACGGTCCGGTACGGACGCGGGCCGCGAGCTCGCCGTCGAACTTCTCGTGCAGGGTGATCCCGGCCTTCTCGGCGGCGCGCTGCGCGATCTCGTACGAGGGCGCCACCAGGTCGCCCCAGCCGCCGTCCTCGCCCACCAGGACGATCCGGGTGCCCATCTGGCCGAGGTAGGCGAGCTGGCCCTCCGCACTGCCGCCGTGGCTCCTGGCGAAGGCGGTGATCTCCCTGGTCAGCTTGGCCACTCGGCGCGCGGTCCTCCGATCGGCCCTGGCCCCGGCCCCGGCACCCGCCCCCGTGGTGGGCGTGCTGTCCTCGTCCTGCTCCGTGTCTGCCATGGACAGGATGCTACCCATGGGTAGATCAACTGGCGACGGGCCGGGTGCGTGGTCTTGGCCACGCACCCGGCCCGTACCAAAGGCCCTGGAGGGTCAGGGAGGGGAAGCGGGGTCTAGCGGAGGAAGGGGTCCACCGCGACCGCCAGGAAGAGCAGCGACACATAGGTGATCGACCAGTGGAACAGCCGCATCTCCTTGAGCTTCGCCCCGGTGACCCCGGACTTGGCGCGGGACTGCAGCCCGTGCGCCTCCTTGAGCCAGAAGACGCCCAGCACGGCGGCCACCGCGGGGTAGAACCAGCCGGTGTAGCCGAGCGGCCACAGCAGCAGGGACACCCCGACCATCACCCAGCTGTAGAGGACGATCTGGCGCGCCACCACCTTGTTGCCCGCGACGACCGGCAGCATCGGGACGCCGACCCGCGCGTAGTCGTCCTTGACCTTCATCGACAGCGGCCAGTAGTGCGGCGGCGTCCAGAAGAAGATCACCAGGAAGAGGATGACCGCTGCCCAGGAGACCTCGTTGGTGACCGCGGACCAGCCGATGAAGACCGGCATGCAGCCCGCGATGCCGCCCCAGATGATGTTCTGCGCGGTGCGCCGCTTGAGCCACATCGTGTAGACGACGACGTAGAAGAGGAGCGCGCCGAGCGACAGCATCGCGGAGAGCGGGTTGACCAGCACCCAGAACCAAGCAGTCGACACGACGGCGAGGGTGGTGGCGAAGACCAGGCACTCGCGCGGCGAGACGATGCCGGTGACCAGCGGGCGCTGCGACGTGCGGTCCATCAGCGCGTCGATGTCGCGGTCGATGTACATGTTGAACGCGCCGGCGCCGCCGGCCGACAGGAAGCCGCCGAGGCAGGTCGCCAGGACCAACCAGAGGTCCGGTACCCCCTGGGCGGCGAGGAACATGACCGGTACGGTCGTCATCAGCAGCAGCTCGATGACCCGCGGCTTCATCAGCGCGATGAATGCCTTGGCCCGGGCCCCGAACGGCCGGTGGCCACGGCCCTCGGCGGGCACCCCCACAGGACGGGAATCGACGGCCGTCACGCACACCCCTGGTTGAGAGACATCAGCGGCGGAGAGCCGCGGGGAGAACCAGCAAGCCGGCCAGGGGTTGATCCGCCCGGTCGAACTTGCGCGTACCAGGCCACTCTAGACGTACGGGTATCGCGCCGATCGTGGGGGTCGGGCCGTGTTGGGCCGCCCAGGACCGCCGCCGTTGAGCGCCCGGCGGCCGCCGTCCGTATGGACACTCCGACGGGCGCGGGCGGACGCCGCCGGGCAGGCTGGAGGACGGCTGTTCACCACCGCGTCGGAAATACGCCATGTGCCGGTGCGGTTGCCGTCAGTGCCGGGCGCGACAGCGGGTGGACAGTCGAAAGAACGGCCGTGGGCGCGAGATAGGCTCGACAGCGGCCGGTGGGCAAGTCACCGGCATGCGACCTTGTGGAGAGGAGCCCTGACCCAGGGTGAGCACAAAGCCGACCACCACAGATCTCGAGTGGACCGAACTGGACCAGCGGGCCGTGGACACCATCCGAGTCCTGGCCATGGATTCCGTGCAGAAGGTCGGTAACGGCCACCCGGGCACGGCCATGAGTCTGGCCCCGGCCGCCTACCTGCTCTTCCAGAAGCTGATGCGGCACGACCCGTCGGACGCCGACTGGACCGGCCGGGACCGTTTCGTCCTCTCCCCCGGCCACTCCAGCCTGACCCTGTACATCCAGCTCTACCTGGCCGGCTACGGCCTGGAGCTGGACGACCTGAAGGCGTTCCGCACCTGGGGCAGCAAGACCCCGGGGCACCCGGAGNNTCGGCATGGCGATGGCCGCGCGCTACGAGCGCGGGCTGTTCGACCCGGAGGCCCCCGCGGGCGCGTCTCCGTTCGACCACACCATCTGGGCGATCGTCTCCGACGGCGACCTGGAGGAGGGCATCTCCGCGGAGGCGTCCTCGCTGGCCGGGCATCAGCAGCTCGGCAACCTCGTCGCGCTCTACGACGACAACCACATCTCGATCGAGGGCGACACCGCCACGGCCTTCTCCGAGGACGTCCTCAAGCGCTACGAGGCGTACGGCTGGCACGTCCAGCGCGTCGAGCAGTCGCCGAACGGCGACTTCGACGTGCAGGCGCTGCACGCGGCGCTCAAGGCGGCGCAGGACGAGACCGAGCGGCCGTCCATGATCGCCGCTCGTACGATCATCGCCTGGCCGGCCCCGAACGCGCAGAACACCGAGGCCTCGCACGGCTCGGCGCTCGGCGCCGAGGAGGTCGCCGCCACCAAGGAGGTGCTCGGCTTCGACCCCGAGCGGCACTTCCAGGTCGACGACGACGTCTTCGCCCACGCCCGCGAGGTCGTGGACCGCGGCCGTGAGCAGCGGGCCCACTGGGACAAGCGGTTCCAGGAGTGGCGCGACGCCAACGCCGGCCGCGCCGCCGACTTCGACCGGATCGCCGCGGGCGAGCTGCCCGAGGGCTGGGAGCTGCGGCTGCCGGTCTTCGAGCCCGGCAAGGACGTCGCGACCCGCAAGGCGTCGGGCGAGGTCCTCAAGGAGCTCGGCAGTGTGCTCCCCGAGCTGTGGGGCGGCTCCGCCGACCTCGCCGGCTCGAACAACACCACGATCGACGCGACGTCGTCCTTCCTGCCGGCGAGCAACCCGCTGCCGGAGGCGAACCCGTACGGCCGTACGGTCCACTTCGGCATCCGCGAGCACGCCATGGGTTCGGCCATGAACGGCATCGCGCTGCACGGCAACACCCGGATCTACGGCGGCACCTTCCTGGTGTTCTCCGACTACATGCGCCCGGCCGTGCGGCTGGCCGCCCTGATGGGGCTGCCGGTCACCTACGTCTGGACGCACGACTCGATCGGTCTCGGCGAGGACGGCCCGACCCACCAGCCGGTGGAGCACATGGCCGCGCTGCGCGCGATCCCGGGCCTGAACATGGTCCGCCCGGCCGACGCGAACGAGACGGCGATCGCCTGGGGCGAGATCATCCGCCGGCACGCGGCGAAGCCCGCCCCGCACGGCCTGGCGCTGACCAGGCAGAACGTCCCGACGTACGAGGCGAACGACGACGCCGCCAAGGGCGGCTACGTCCTCTTCGAGGCCGAGGGACCCGGCGGGGACAGCGCGGCGCCGCAGGTCGTGCTCATCGGCACCGGCTCCGAGGTGCAGCTGGCCGTCGAGGCCCGCGAGCGGCTCCAGGCGTCCGGCGTGCCGACGCGCGTGGTGTCGATGCCGTCCGTCGAGTGGTTCGAGGAGCAGGAGCAGGGGTACCGGGACAGCGTGCTGCCGCCGTCCGTGAAGGCCCGGGTCGCGGTGGAGGCGGGTATCGCCCTCACCTGGCAGCGGTACGTCGGCGAGGCCGGCCGTGTCGTCTCGCTGGAGCACTTCGGCGCCTCCGCCGACTACAAGGTGCTGTACCGGGAATTCGGCCTGACCACCGACGCGGTCGAGGCAGCGGCGAGGGAATCTCTCGAAGCCGCCGGTCGCTGACGCTCGTATACGACAAGTAGGAGATGCAATTCTCATGGCAGACGCACTCAAGCGCCTCTCCGACGAAGGCGTGGCGATCTGGCTGGACGACCTGTCCCGCAAGCTCATCACGTCCGGCAAGCTCGCCGAGCTGATGGACCAGAGCCACCTCGTCGGCATCACCAGCAATCCGACGATCTTCCAGAAGGCCATCGCCGGCGGCGAGGGCTACGAGCAGCAGCTCTCCGACCTCGCGGTCCGCCGGCTGACCGTCGAAGAAGCGCTGCGGATGATCACCACCGCGGACGTCCGGGACGCGGCGGACGTGCTGCGGCCGGTCTTCGATGCGACCAGTCACCGCGACGGCCGGGTCTCCATCGAGGTGGACCCGCGGCTGGCGCACAACACCCACGCCACCGTCGCCGAGGCCAAGCAGCTGGCCTGGCTGGTGGACCGACCGAACACCTTTATCAAGATCCCGGCCACCGAGGCGGGCCTTCCGGCGATCACGGAGGTCATCGGCAGGGGCATCAGCGTCAACGTCACGCTGATCTTCTCGCTGGACCGCTACCGCGCGGTGATGGACGCCTTCCTCGCCGGCCTGGAGAAGGCCAGGGCCGCCGGCCTGGACCTGTCCCAGATCCAGTCGGTCGCCTCCTTCTTCGTGTCCCGCGTGGACACCGAGATCGACAAGCGGCTGGACGGCATGGGCACGGACGAGGCGAAGGCGCTGCGTGGCAAGGCCGCCATCGCCAACGCCCGGCTCGCCTACGAGGCGTACGAAGAGGTCTTCCGCAGCGACCGCTGGGAGGCCCTGGAGCGCGAGGGCGCCCACCGGCAGCGCCCGCTGTGGGCCTCCACCGGCGTCAAGGACAAGGCGTACAAGGACACCATGTACGTCGACCAGCTGGTCGCCCCGGGCGTGGTGAACACGATGCCGGAGCCGACCCTCGATGCGGTCGCCGACCACGCCGAGATCACCGGCGAGACGGTGCGCGGCACGTACGAGCAGGCCCGCGCCGACCTCGAAGCGCTCGAGAAGATCGGGGTCTCGTACAACGAGGTCGTGCAGCTCCTCGAGGACGAGGGCGTGGAGAAGTTCGAGGCGTCCTGGAACGACCTCCTGAAGTCCACCGAGGCCGAGCTCAAGCGTCTCGCTCCTCCGGAGGCATGAATTGACCAGCAGCAATCCGCTGCGTGACGCTCAGGACCGGCGGCTCCCGCGTATCGCGGGGCCGTCGGGCCTGGTCATCTTCGGCGTCACGGGCGATTTGTCCCGTAAAAAACTGATGCCTGCCGTCTACGACCTGGCCAACCGCGGATTGCTGCCGCCGGGATTCTCGCTCGTCGGCTTCGCCCGCCGCGAGTGGGAGCACCAGGACTTCTGCGACGTCGTCCACGACGCCGTCAAGAAGCACGCCCGGACCCCCTTCCGGGAGGAGGTCTGGCTGCAGCTCGCGGAGGGCTTCCGGTTCGTCCCCGGCGACTTCTCGGACGACGACGCCTTCCGCAAGCTCAAGTCGACGATCGACGACCTCGACAAGGCCCGCGGCACGGGCGGCAACTTCGCCTTCTACCTCTCGGTGCCGCCGAAGTTCTTCCCCACCGTCGTGCAGCAGCTCAAGGAGCACGGGCTGTCGGAGGGCGGGACGGATTCCTGGCGGCGCGCGGTCATCGAAAAGCCGTTCGGTCACGACCTCGCGAGCGCCGAGGAGCTCAACCAGGTCGTCCACCGGGTCTTCAAGCCGAGCGACGTCTTCCGGATCGACCACTACCTCGGCAAGGAGACGGTCCAGAACATCCTGGCGCTGCGCTTCGCCAACACGATGTTCGAGCCGCTGTGGAACCGGTCGTACGTCGACCACGTACAGATCACGATGGCCGAGGACATCGGCATCGGCGGCCGGGCCGGCTACTACGACGGCATCGGCGCCGCCCGTGACGTCATCCAGAACCACCTGCTCCAGCTGCTGGCGCTGACCGCGATGGAGGAGCCCTCCTCCTTCGACGCCAAGGCGCTGGTCACCGAGAAGCTCAAGGTCCTCAAGGCGGTGCAGCTCCCGCAGGACCTGGGCAAGCACACCGTCCGCGGCCAGTACGCGCACGGCTGGCAGGGCGGCGAGGAGGTGCCCGGCTACCTGGAGGAGGAGGGCATCGACGGGGATTCGCGCACCGACACCTACGCCGCGATCAAGCTGTCGATCGACAACCGCCGCTGGGCCGGGGTGCCGTTCTACCTGCGCACCGGGAAACGGCTCGGCCGCCGCGTCACCGAGATCGCGGTCGTCTTCCAGCGCGCGCCGTACTCGCCCTTCGACAGCACCGACACCCAGGAGCTGGGGCAGAACGCCCTGGTCGTCCGGGTGCAGCCGGACGAGGGCGTGACCATCCGCTTCGGTTCCAAGGTGCCCGGCACCTCGATGGAGATCCGGGACGTGACGATGGACTTCGCCTACGGCGAGTCCTTCACCACCTCCAGCCCCGAGGCGTACGAGCGGCTGCTGCTGGACGTACTGCTGGGCGACGCGAACCTCTTCCCCCGGCACCAGGAGGTGGAGGAGTCCTGGCGCATCCTCGACCCCGTGGAGGAGTACTGGGACCGGCACGGGAAGCCCGAGCAGTACACCGCCGGCACCTGGGGCCCCACGGCGGCGGACGAGATGCTCGCACGAGACGGACGGAGCTGGCGCCGGCCATGAACATCGATCTCACGGACACCACGTCCAGCCGGATCAACGCGGGTCTGGTCAAGGCACGCCGGGCCGCCGGGTCGCCGGCCGTCGGCATGGTGCTGACCCTGGTCATCGTCACCGACGAGGGCAACCACTACGACGCGCTCCGGGCCGCCAGCGAGGCGTCCAAGGAGCACCCGTCCCGCATCCTCGTGGTCATCAAGCGGCCGGGGCGCTCGCCCCGCGACCGCAGGCTGGCGCGGCTGGACGCGGAGGTCCGCGTCGGCGGCGAGACCGGAACCAGCGAGACGGTGCTGCTGCGGCTGCACGGCGAGCTGGCGAACCACGCCCACTCGGTGGTGCTGCCGCTGCTGCTGCCGGACACCCCGGTAGTCGTCTGGTGGCCGGAGGACGCGCCGGAGCACCCGAACGAGGACCTGCTCGGCAAGCTCGCCGCCCGGCGCATCACGGACGCCTCCGCGATCGAGGACCCGGTCGCCACGCTCGCCCGGCGGGCCGAGACCTACACCCCCGGCGACACCGACCTGGCGTGGACCCGGATCACCCCGTGGCGCAGCGTGCTGGCCGCCGCCCTGGACCAGAAGCACGGCGTGATCGAGTCGGCCGTCGTCGAGGGCGAGGCGTACAACCCGAGCAGCGAGCTGCTGGCGCTCTGGCTCGCCGAGCGGCTGCGGGTGCCGGTGGAGCGCAAGGTGTCGGACGGGCCGGGTCTGACGGCCGTACGGCTGGCGACCTCCGACGGCGAGATCTGCCTGGACCGGGCGAGCGGCTTCCTCGCGGAGCTGGCCATGCCCGGCCAGCCGGACCGGCATGTGGCCCTGCACCGGCGGGACACGGCCGAGCTGATCGCGGAGGAGCTGCGGCGGCTGGACCCGGACGAGATGTACGCGTCGGCGGTGAGGTTCAGCGTGAGCGAGCTCGGCAAGCAGGTGATCCGGCCGGCCGGTGACGACGAGCGGGCGGCTGCGGCTTCNNGGCAAGGAGGCGGCTTCCCAGGACGCGGCCTCCGGCGGGAGCGAGCCGGGCGGCCCGGCGAAGGCGCGGTCCGGCAAGGAGTCCGGTGCCCGGTCCGGTCCGGCGGCCGGGAAGAAGGCACCGTCCCGGAAGGCGGAGCCGAAGTGAGCACGCCGCAGATCGTGGTCCACCGCGATCCGGAGCTGGTGGCGCAGGCCACGGCGGCCCGGCTGATCACGAAGATCGTGGACGCCCAGGCCGCGCGCGGCTCCGCCTCCGTCGTCCTCACCGGCGGGCGCAACGGCAACGGTCTGCTGGCCGCGCTCGCCGCGACCCCCGCGCGGGACGCCGTGGACTGGGCGCGGCTGGACGTGTGGTGGGGCGACGAGCGGTTCCTGCCGGCGGGCGACCCCGAGCGGAACGAGACGCAGGCCCGCAAGGCGCTGCTGGACTCGCTGCCGCTCGACCCCGCGCGCGTGCACCCGATGGCCGCCTCCGACGGCCCGTACGGCTCGGACGTGGAGAGCGCGGCGGCGGCGTACGCCACCGAACTCGCCACAGCCGCCGTCCCGGAGAACCACGGGCCGGTGCCCTCCTTCGACGTGCTGATGCTGGGCGTCGGACCGGACACCCATGTGGCGTCGCTCTTCCCCGAGCTGTCGGGCGTACGGGAGACCGAGCGGACGGTGGTCGGGGTGCACGGCGCGCCGAAACCGCCCGCGACCCGGATCTCCTTGACGCTGCCGGCGATCCGCGCGGCCCGCGAGGTGTGGCTGCTCGCGGCAGGCGAGGACAAGGCGCAGGCGGTGGCCATGGCGCTGTCCGGGGCCGGCGAGATCCAGTCACCGGCGGCCGGCGCGTACGGCAGCAGGCGCACGCTCTGGCTGCTCGACCGGACCGCGGCGGCGAGCCTGCCGCGCGGGCTGTACCCACCCGCTTCCGCCTAGAGCGATCCGAGGACCCGGGGACCGGCTTCCGCGCGCTCGTACGGTGAGGGCTCCACGATGGCTTCCCCTGGCCGGGCTGCCGGCCGCCGCTTCCCGCCCCGGCGCGGTGCCGGGGCGGGAAGCGGCGGAGAAGCGGCCGGGATTCAGGCCCCGCCGGACGAGTGAGCGGCCATTCGTTCCTGCAACGCCTGCACCACCCCGGGGTCACCCAGCGTTGTGATGTCCCCGAGCTCACGGCCTTCGACCACGTCCCGCAGCAGCCGCCGCATGATCTTCCCCGAGCGGGTCTTGGGCAGTTCGTCGACCCACACGATCCGTTTGGGCCGGGCCAGCTTCCCGATGCGCTCGGCCGTGTGCTCGCGCAACGCCGCCTCCAGGCCGGCGTTCCCCGCCACCGATCCGCGAAGTGTCACGAAAGCCACGATCGCCTGCCCGGTCAGCTCGTCGGGCTCGGCGATCACCGCTGCCTCGGCGACCGCTTCGTGGGACACGATGGCGGACTCCACCTCCGCGGTGGACAGCCGGTGCCCCGAGACGTTGATGACGTCGTCCACCCGGCCGATGACCCAGAAGTAGCCGTCGTCGTCGCGGCGTGCGGCGTCGCCCACCAGATAGGTACCCGCGCCGAATCGTGAGAAGTACGTGTCCACGTACCGCTCGTCGTCCTTGTACAGGGTGCGCAGCATGGAGGGCCACGGCTCGGTGATCGCCAACAGGCCGGTGCCGCTGTCCAATTCCTCGCCCCGCTGGTCGAGCAGCGCGGCGCTGACGCCGGGCAACGGACGGGTGGCCGAACCCGGCTTGGCCTCGGTCACTCCGGGCAGCGGGGCGATCATGATGGAGCCGGTCTCGGTCTGCCACCAGGTATCCACGACCGGGCAGCGCTCGCCGCCGATGACCGTGTGGTACCACAACCAGGCCTTGGGGTTGATCGGCTCCCCGACGCTGCCGAGCAGGCGCAGCGACGAAAGGTCGTACCGAGCCGGGTACTCCTCGCCCCACCGCATGCAGGCGCGGATGGCTGTCGGCGCGGTGTAGAGGGTGCTCACCCTGTACCGCTCGACCAGCTCCCACCACACCCCCTTGTGCGGGTAGTCCGGCGCGCCCTCGAACATCACCGACGTCGCAGCGTTGGCCAGCGGGCCGTACACGACGTACGAGTGACCGGTGATCCATCCGACGTCGGCGGTGCACCAGTAGACGTCGTGCTCCGCGTCGAGATCGAAGACTGTGCGGTGGGTGTATGCGACGCCGGTGAGATAACCGCCGGTGGTGTGCACGATGCCCTTGGGCTTCGCCGTGGAGCCGGACGAGTACAGGATGAACAACGGGTGCTCGGCCTCCATCGGCTCGGCCGGGCAGACGGGGTCCGCCGCCGCGGTCACCTCGTCGTAGTACACGTCGCGGCCGTCCAGCATCGGGCAGGGCTCGCCGGTGACCCGTACCACCACGACCTTCTCCAGCGTGGTGAGGCCGGCCAGGGCGTCCTCCACGGAGGCCTTCACCTCCGTGGTGCGTCCCTTGCGGCGTGCCCCGTCGACGGTGACCAGAACCTTGGCCTCGCTGACCTCCATGCGCTCGCCGACCGCTCCGGGGGAGAACCCTCCGAAGACCACGTTGTGCACGGCGCCGATCCGCGCGCAGGCCAGCATGGCGACGGCGGCCTCCGGGATCATCGGCAGATACACGCCGACGACGTCGCCCTTGCGCACGCCCAGGTCCAGGAGCGCGTTGGCGAAGCGCTGGACGTCGGCGAGCAGCCGCGCGTAGGTGACGGTCCGTTCGCTGCCGTCCTCACCGAGCCAGTGGTAGGCGACCCGCTCTCCCAGGCCCGCCTCCACGTGCCGGTCCAGGCAGTTGTAGGAGACGTTCAGCCGGCCGTCGGTGAACCATTGGTAGAAGGGGGGCCGGCTGTCGTCCAGCACGACCGAGAACGGGGTGTCCCAGTGCAGTTGCCGGGCCTGTTCGGCCCAGAAGCCGAGCCGGTCGGCATCCGCCTTCTCGTGGAGCGACTCGTCGGTGACGACAGCCCGGCCGGTGAAGTGCTCGCCGGGAGCGAAGCGCTCCACGGCGAGAAGCTCTTCCAGCCTGCCTTCCATGGTGGTCAAGGGGTGTCCTTCCTGGGGGGTCGGGTTCGGAATGGCCGACGCACGGGGGATGTCATCCCGTGGTGCTCTGTTCGACGAGTTCCCGGCGAGCGCGGACGGCTTCGTCCACCGAGCCCTCGTCCTCGATGGTGGTGAGGTCACCGGGCTCGACGCCCAGCACAACGGCCTTGAGCACCCGCCGCATGATCTTGCCGCTGCGGGTCTTGGGCAAGGCGCGGACGATCCGCACGTCCCCGACGACCGCGACCGGCCCGAGTTCCCGGCGCACGGCCGCGACCAGCTCACCGGCCAGGCCGGGAGCCGGCTCGCAGCCGTCCTTCAGGACGACGAACGCGCAGATGACCTCGCCCCGGAGTTCGTCCGGGCTGCCGGTCACTCCGGCCTCGGCCGCGGCCGGGTGGGTCAGCAGGGCGCTCTCCACCTCCGCGGTGCCTATCCGGTGCGCCGCGATCTTGATCACCTCGTCGGCACGGCCGCCGAACCACACGTAGCCGTCGTCGTCGATACGTGCCGAGTCGCCGACGTGGTAGCAGCCGGGCACGCGGTCCCAGTAATCGGCGGCGTACCGCTCCGGTTCGCCCCAGAGGGCAGGGGTGAGCCCGGGCGTCGGGCGGCGCAGCACCATGACGCCCGACCGGCCGGGCGGCAGTTCCTCGCCGCCCGGGCCGACCACGGCGGCGTCGGTTCCGGGAAGCGGGATGCCCGCCGATCCGGGTCGGACCTCCACCTCTCCGGCACCCCAGGGGTACCCGAAGACGGGTGCGGCCGTCTCGGTCTGCCACATGTTGTCCAGCACGGGCACCCGGCCGTCCAGGACGTCCTCGGCAAGCCAGCGCCAAGCGGCCGGGTTCAGTACCTCGCCGGCGGAGAAGACCCGGCGCAGCGAGGACGCGTCGTGCTCCCGCAGGGCCCCGGTGCCGTACCGCATGAGAAGCCGGATGGCGGTCGGGGAGGTGAGCATGCCGGTGACACCGAGGTCCGCGACAAGCCGCCAGACGGTGTCCGGGCCGGGGTGGTCGATCGCTCCCTCGTACACGACGGTCGTCGCTCCGGACAACAGCGGCCCGTAGACCATGTAGGAGTGGCCGACGATCCAGCCGATATCGCTGGTCGTCCACCACACGTCCTGCGGACTCAGTCCGTAGGCGACCCGAGCCGCGTGGTGCACGGCCACCTGGTAGCCGCCGTGGGTGTGCATCACGAGCTTGGGCCGGGCGGTGGTTCCCGAGGTGGCGAGCAGGAAGGCCGGGTGACCTGCCTCCACGGCCACCGCCGAGCCGTCCTGCCCCTCGCCCGCGGCGAGAAAGCCGTTCCAGTCGAGCTCGCGGCCGGCGCCGCTGGGAGCCGGCGGCGAATCTCCGCGAACCAGCCGGACCACGCCGTCGAGCCCTCCGCTCAGCAGGGAGAACGCCTCCCGGACGATCCCGTCAAGCCGGACGTCCTTGCCCTTGCGGTAGGTGAGGTCGGCGGTGAAGAGCCAGCGCGAGCCGCTGGCGGCCACTCGGTCGGCGAGGGCTCCGGCGCCGAATCCGGCGAAGACCGCGGAATGGATGGCGCCGATGCGCACTGCGGCCAGCATGAGCACGATGGACTCCGGGCACGCGGGCATGTACAGCGTGATCCGGTCGCCCGCGGAGACGCCGATCCCGCGGAGCGCCGCGGACACACGTTCCACCTGCCGGTGCAGTTCCCGGTAGCTCAAGGTCGCGCCCCCGCCGCGCTCGTCGCGGTACACGATCGCGGTGGCGTCCGCACGGGGCCCTGACGCCTGGACGTCGACGGCGTTCGTGCCCAAGTTGGTCAGGCCGCCTGCGAACCAGCGGTAGCTCGGCGTCTGCGGCTCGAAGACCCGGTTCCAGCGCCGTTCCCAGGTCAGCTCCGCGGCCTGCAGGGCCCAGTACGCCTCCGGGTCCCGGCCGGCCAGATGCAGGCGTTCGAACAGGTCATCGGTCATGATCACTCGGTTCTCTCTCTCCAAGGCGGGGCCCGCCGGCCGGCCCGGGGGCCGGTCGCCGGCGGATCACTTCCCGAGCGGGAAGGTGGGGAGGACGGTCCGCTCCCAGGTGGAATTGGTGACGGCGGCTGCGCTGCCGTACCAGGCGAGGGCTGCGGTGAGGAGACCGAGCCAGCCGCCGATCCGGGTGAGGACGGGAAGCTCGCCCAGAGCGCCCGCCGTGAGCAGCGCAAAGGTGGCGAGCAGGACGGTGAACACCGCGGCGATCACACCCGAGGTACGCAGCGAAGCCAGCCACATATAGGCAGTGAAGATCGTCCAGGCGAGCAGGAAGACGCCGGTGGCGGTGTGCACCTCGGCGGTGGGAAGACCGGGGACGATGAACTGCACATAGCCCGCGAAGGACAGCCAGAAGGCACCGTAGGAACTGAACGCGAGCGCGCCGAAGGTGTTGTTCTTGCGGAACTCCCACATGCCTGCCAGTAGCTGCACGGTCCCTCCGTAGAACAGCGCCAGCGGCAGGACGACGGCCTCCAGCGCCAGATTCCCGATCACACCGGCGTTGAACAGGCTCAGCACGAAAGTGGTGAGGGCGAACCCGGCGAGGCCGAGCGGTCCGGGGTCCGCGACGGGGCTGTCGGCGACGACCGGGACCCGGGCGGGCTGCTCCAAGGTTCGGGCCGAGCCGGCCGGACGGTCGGACAGGGTGGCTTCGACAGACATGGGTCTCCTCGCGAGAGTCGAGGTGCGGCCAGTCGGAACTGGAGTGCCCATCAGAGTGTGGGGACCTCACGGCGTGCACAACGAAGAGGCGGCGGACGGCCGTGACCTCACGGCGGGCGGTCGCCCGGTGCGACGAACGGTTGTCCGAGTGGTGCCGCCGGGGACCGCGTTCACCGGGCCGTACGGTCCTCGACACCCGCGCGGTGCCCTCCGGCCGTAGCCGCCGCGGAGGTACCAGGTACGCAGATTCCGGCCCTGCCGGATCCGGCAGGGCCGGTGGCTCCTGCTGACCGGAGTGAGCGGCCGGTAGGCTGACGACCATGACGGGTGCGCCACGGCTCTGGGAGCGCCGCCGAGGCAGTCCGCGGCGCCGTGATCCGGCAGGTCGCGTCCACGGCGTGGAGACGCTCGACCAGGCACGGTGGATCGCCCGGGAGCTGGCCGGCGGGCTGACCCCGGAGGCGGTCGGCCGTGTCGTTCCGGAGATCCGTGAACTGCTCGGGGCGGGGAGCGCCGCTCTGCTGCCTCACCCCGGACCACCGGGCCGCACGGGAGAGGACACCGTGGATCCAGGTGTCGCCTCGATCGTCGAGGAGACGGCCGGGGCCGGCCGTGCCCGGCGCCGCGGGGAACTGCTCGCCGCCCCGGTGGTCGCTGCCGGCGAGCTCCGCGGGGTGCTGGTGGCGAGCGGTGCCGGTCTGTCCCTGCGGGCGGTGGACTCGCTGGCAGCCTGGCTCGGTGACGCACTGGAGTGGGGCCGGCTCGAATCGGTGCGGGACGACCTGGAACGGGCCGAACTGCGTCGGATGCGAGCGCAGATCTCACCGCACTTCTTCTCCAACTCGCTGTCCGCGATCACTTCCCTGGTCCGTTCGGACCCGGAGCGGGCGAGGGAGCTGCTGATCCAGTTCGCACAGTACGCCCGGTACAGCCTGAGCTCGCACGGCGACTTCGTGACGGTCGCCGAGGAGTTCCGTGCCATTGAGGCGTACCTGCAACTGGAGCGGGCCCGCTTCGGCTCGCGGCTGTCCACCTCGGTGTGTGTCGTCCCCGAACTGCTGCCGGTGACCGTTCCGGTCCTGGTACTCCAGCCGCTGGTGGAGAACGCTGTACGGCACGGGATCGAGCGGCGCCCCGGCCCCGGAACAGTCAGCGTGACGGGGAATGTGGTGGGCGCGGACTGCTTGATCAGTGTGGAGGACGACGGCATCGGCATGGAACAGGAACGGGCAGAGGCGGTACTCACCGGCGATGCGCAGCATTCCGGTATCGGACTGGCCAATGTCGACCGGCGGCTGCGGGCCGTCCACGGAAACGAGTACGGCTTGATGCTGGAGACCGCGCCGGGGGCGGGCACCAAGGTGACCGTGCGCATTCCGCGGTCCTCCCCGCCCCGCCCCCTGTCCCCGAGGCGGGCGGGATGACCGCCGGCCTCTCCGTCCTCCTGGTCGAGGACGAACCTCCGACGCTCGACGAGCTGGTTCACCAGCTCGGAACGTTCGAGGAGGTCGGCGAGGTAGTTCCCGTCGGTAGCGCACTGGACGCGCTCAGACTGCTGCGGTCGCGTTCCTTCGACGCGGCGTTTCTCGACGTGTCGATGCCTGGGCTCGACGGCATGGAACTGGCCGGGGTCCTGACCCGCCTGGCCGCTCCACCCGTCATCGTCTTCGTCACCGCCTCGGAGGCGCACGCGGTGGCCGCGTACGGCGTCGGCGCGGTGGACTACCTCCTCAAGCCGGTCGCCCGCGACCGGATCGCGGAGGCCCTGCGCCGCGTCGGGCAGGCCGTGCCCGCCGAAGAACCATCTGCCCGGCCCGACGACCTGGATGTGCTGAAGGCCGAGGGCGGCGGCCGGACCAGGTTCGTACGGCGCGAGCAGGTGCACTTCGCCGAGGCGCGCGGCGATTACGTCCGGCTGCGCACGGCGCAGGGCGACTTCTCGGTCCGCCTGCCGCTCAGCACGCTGGAGGAGAGCTGGGCCGGACGGGGCTTCCTGCGGGTCCACCGCGGCTTCCTGGTGGCACTGGCGGCCGTGGTCGACCTGCGCACCGACGCAGTGGGACAGCTGGTGGTGCACACGCCGAGCGGTGACGCGCCGGTGAGTCGTCGCCACGCCCGTCGGCTTCAAGACCTGCTCATGGAGGCGGCGCGCCGCGGAGAGCTGGGAGACACACGCCTGTGAGGAAACCGCGCGAACGCGCCGGGTCGCAGGCGCGAACGCGCCGGGTCGTCGTGGTCAGCCCGCAGACCCGGCTCGCGCTGGCCCGTCGCACCCGCAGCGGCCGTCGGGTGCTCCTGCCTGCGGACTTCGACGCCGGCCGGGCCCGCGCCGTCCACGCCGGACAACGACGGCTGGCGGTGGTGAGCATGACTTTGCTCGCCGCCCTGCTGTTCGGGTTGCCGCTGCTGCTGTCCGCATTGCCCGCGTTGAGCCGGGCGCGATGGGGTGAGGTACCCGTGTCCTGGCTGCTGCTCGGGGTGGCGGTCCACCCGGCATTGCTCGCGCTCGGCTGGGCCCACATGCGTGCCGCCGAGCGGACCGAGGCCCGGGAGGAGCGCCGCCGGTGACCCTCCTGCTCGTCGTCGCCGTCGCCGCCGTCACCCTCGCCGTCGGCACGATGGGCGTACGTGTCGTCCGGAGCACCGATGACTTCCTGCTGGCGTCCCGGACGATCTCGCCCGGCCTGAACGGCGCGGCGGTGGCGGGCGAGTATCTGTCGCTGGCCTCCTTCCTGGGCATCGCCGGCCTGGTACTGCAAAGCGGGGTGGGACTCCTGTGGTACGCCGTTGGCTTCGCCGCGGGATTCGTGGCGCTGCTGATCTGGGTGGCCGGGCCGCTGCGCCGCTCCGGCGCATACACCGTGGGCGACTTCGTTGAGGGCCGGCTCGGCTCGCCCGCGCTGCGCCGACTCACCGGCGCCGTAGTGCTGCTCATCGGCTGGCTCTATCTCGTGCCGCAGTTCCACGGCGCCGGCGCGATCCTGCAGACCACCGGCGGCACACCGTACTGGGTCGGGGTGGTCGTCGCCGGAGCGGTGACCGCCCTCACCGTCGCGGTGGGCGGTATGCGTTCCGCGACGTACGTCCAGGCATTTCAGTACGCGGTGAAACTGCTCTTCCTCGCCGTGCCGGCCGTCGTGCTGGTTCTCCAGGCCGGATCCGCACTGCAGGCCGATGCCCTGTACCCGGAGCGGGGGACCGAATTCCGGCAGGCCACGGACGTGCGCTTCCTCGTCGACACCGAAATGCGCATCACCGTCCCCTTGACCGTCCGCACCGACGACGGGCCCGTCCGCTGGTCCCCGGGCACGCACCGGGTGCCCGCCGGAACCATGGTGGTCTTCCCCGAGGGCGCTCCCGTTCCCGCTCTCGCCGGGACTGCGCCGCTGGGCGGGCCCGACTGGCGCCGGCCACTGCTGAACCTCTCCGGCACCGGCCACCCGCTGTTCGAGACGTGGTCGGTTCTGCTCGCCACGATGCTGGGCACCATGGGGCTGCCCCACATCCTGCTGCGTTTCCACACCAGCCCGACCGGACGGGCGGCCCGGCGCACCGCGGTCGTCACCGTGGGCCTGCTCGGCGCCTTCTACCTGTTTCCCGGAATCTACGGACTGCTGGGGAGACTCGTCACCCCTGAGCTGTATCTGTCCGGCGACACGGATTCGGCGGCCGTGGTACTGCCCACGGCAGTCCTCGGCCCGCCCTGGGGCCCGCTGCTGTCCGGCGTGGTGACCGCCGGCGCCTACACCGCGTTCCTGTCCGTCTCCGCCGGCCTGCTTCTCACCCTGGCCGCCGGTATCTCGCACGACCTGCGCACCGGTTCGGTGCGTGACTTGCGTCTGACGGTCGTCGCCGCCGCAGCCTTCGCGGTCCTGCTGGCGCTGCCCGCCGGGAGGCTGGACATCGGCGTGCTCGTGGGCTGGGCGTTCACGGTGGCCGCGTCCACCTTGTGCCCCCTGCTCATGCTCGGGCTGTGGTGGCGCGGGCTGACGGCGACCGGTGCGGGAGCGGGGCTGGTCACCGGGGTGGTCTCCTCAGTCGGAGCCGGTTGCGCATCGCTGTTCGACCTGGCCGGCCCCGGGGGGTGGGCAAAGATCTTGCTGATGCAACCCGCTGCCTGGACCGTTCCACTCGTGTTCGCCACGATGGTCCTGGTGTCCCGGCTGGGTCGGCCACCCGCCGGCGCCGAGGACCTCCTGCTCTCACTGCACCTGCCCGATGCGGATCATACGGAGAGCCCGCGCAACCTCGGCTGACGCCACTCCTTGTGACCGTTCGACGCGCCCGCCGACCGTTCGTCAAGCCGCGCCGACCGTGCGTCAGGCGTGGCCTTGTGACTTCCGGTGCTGCTCGGAACCATGCTCCGGGTATCCGTCAGCACAGGACAGGAAGGCACTCCATGGACATCGTCCTGATGGGCCCGCCCGGTGTCGGCAAGGGCACGCAGGCGGCCCGGCTGCGAGAGGAGTACGGCCTCGTACACCTCTCCACGGGCGACCTTCTCCGCCGCCACGTTTCCGACCGGACGGAACTGGGCGGCACCGCGCACACCTACATGCTCCGCGGGGAACTCGTCCCGGACGACCTCGTCACCGCGATGGCACTGGACCTGGCGCTGTCCGCGCGGCACCGCTCCGGTGTGCTGCTCGACGGCTTCCCGCGTACTCCCGCCCAGGCACAGGCCCTGGACGACGCGCTGGCCGGCCAGGGGCGGCAGGTCGACGCCGTACTGTGCCTGACCGCTCCGGAGGACTTGCTCGTGCGGCGGCTGACCGGCCGCAGGTCCTGCGCGGACTGCCGCGCCGGATACCACCTGCTGGAGAAGCCGCCCGAGGTGGAAGGCGTGTGCGACGCGTGCGGCGGTGAACTTGTCCGGCGTGACGACGACTCGGAGACGATCGCCCGTGCCCGGCTCCGGGAGCACAGCAGCACCGGTGCACCGGTCCGCAACCACTACGAACGCGCGGGCGTACTGCGGAGCGTGGACGGTGGCCGCCGCGTCGCCGAAGTGACGGCGCTACTGCTGGCCGCGCTCGCGGACCTGACCACAACTGCCAGGGAAGTCTCCCGGTGCAGTGACCGGACTTCCGCCTAGCCAGAGCGATCCCCGCACCCTTTTGTCCTGAGACGCCGGGGATCACGCAGGTCCCCGGTGTCTCGGACTCTGGACACTGCCATAGCGGTGCGCGAGGCTGAGGCGGCCACAGCCGCCCACCTCAGGGGGTTCGTTCCATGCATCCGTCCATACCCAGCAGACGCCACAGCCGCCGAACGGCGTGCCTGGCCCTGACCGCCTCCGCCGCGCTGCTCGCCACGGGCTGCGGCTCGGGGGACTCCGGTTCGGCCGCCGTGGACGGAGTGAAGCTGGTGCAGGCCGGACAGCTCACGACCTGCACCCACCTGCCGTACCCACCCTTCCAGTTCGAGAAGGACGGGAGTGTCGTCGGCTTCGACGTGGCGATGATCGACCTGGTCGCGAAGGACCTCGGCGTCGAACAGGTCGTCGTCGACAAATCGTTCGAGACCATCAAGACCGGTGCCGACCTCAACGCCGGCACCTGTGACGTGGCCGCCGCGGGCATGACCATCACCGACGAGCGCAAGGAGAACCTCGCGTTCTCCGCGCCGTACTTCGATGCGACGCAGGCCCTGCTGGTCCGCAAGGGCGTCAAGGCGGAGACGCTGGCGGAGGTGGAGGAGCAGAAGCTGCGGATGGGCTCCCAGTCGTCCACGACCGGCGAGGACTTCGCGCGGAAGGCCGGGATCGACTCCCGGTCGTACGAGTCCTCGGACGCCGAGCTCAACGGGCTGCGCACCGGCCAGGTCGATGTCATCATCCAGGACTTCCCGGTGGTGCAGAACTGGCTGAAGGACGCGGCCCTCGCGAAGAAGTTCGCCCTGTCCGGCAATCTGGACACCGGCGAGCAGTACGGTTTCGCCGTCAAGAAGGACGGCTCCGCGAAGCTGCTCAAGAAGATCGACGCGGCGATCGAGAAGGCCCGCCGGGACGGCACGTACCAGAAGCTCCACGAGCAGTGGATCGGCCCGATGCCGACGGGTGACCGCGGACAGTGAGCCTCCACTCCCCCGTCGGGACGGACGACCCGAAGGTCCCGGGCAGCCCCGAGGTGCCGCGGCTGCGCGGGATGTCGCCGCGCCGCCGACGGCGGCTGTCCCGCCTCGCGCAGTACGCCCTGTTCGCCGTCGCGCTCCTGATGCTCGCCACCATGGCCGACTGGGGCCGGCTGCAGCAGCAGTTCCTCGACCCGGGTGTCGCGCAGCAGCTGTTCCCCGACCTGATCACGATCGCCCTGTTCAACACCATCGTGTACACGCTGACCGGCTTCGCGGTCGGGCTGCTGCTCGGGCTGGTCATCGCGCTGATGCGGCTGTCCTCCGTCGGCCCGTACCGCTGGCTGGCGATGGCCTACATCGAGTTCTTCCGCGGCCTGCCCGCCCTGCTGATCTTCATCTTCGTCGGGGTGGGGGTGCCGCTGGCCTTCCCCGGCCTCGTCTTCCCCGGCGGTGCGTACGGGCAGGTGGCCTGCGCGCTCGGGCTCGTCTCGGCCGCGTACATGGCGGAGACGATCCGGGCCGGCATCCAGGCGGTGCCCCGCGGCCAGTTGGAGGCGGCGCGCACGCTGGGCATGTCGCACGCCACGGCGATGCGGTCGATCGTGATCCCGCAGGCGTTCCGGATCATCGTGCCGCCGCTCACCAACGAGCTGGTGCTGCTGTTCAAGGACTCCTCGCTGGTGCTGTTCCTCGGCGTCACCCTCGAACAGCGCGAACTCACCAAGTTCGGCAGGGACCTGGCCAGCCAGGAGGCGAACACCACGCCGATCTTCGTCGCCGGGCTGTGCTACCTGCTGGTCACCATCCCGCTCGGGCTGCTCGTACGGCGGCTCGAGACACAGCATTCGAAGGCACGGTGAGGACGCGGCGATGACGTCGATCGAGATTCATGGGCTGCACAAGTCGTTCGGAGACCTGGAGGTGCTGCGCGGCGTCGACTTCCGGATCGCGCACGGCGAGGTGGTGTGCGTCATCGGCCCCTCGGGGTCGGGCAAGTCCACCCTGCTGCGCTGCGCGAATTTGCTGGAGGAGCCGACGGCCGGCCGGGTGCTGGTGGGCGGTATCGACATCACGGACCCCGATGTCGACATCGACCGGGTGCGCCGCCGGATCGGCATGGTCTTCCAGCAGTTCAACCTCTTCCCGCACCTGACCGTGCTGGAGAACCTGACCATCGCGCAGCGGCGGGTGCTGCGGCGCGGCACCAAGGAGGCCACCGAGGTCGGCCGGGAGAATCTCGCCAAGGTCGGGCTGACGGAGAAGGAGAGCAGCTACCCCGCCCAGCTGTCGGGCGGCCAGCAGCAGCGGGTGGCGATCGCCCGGGCGCTGTCGATGGGCCCGGAGCTGATGCTCTTCGACGAGCCGACGAGCGCGCTCGACCCGGAGCTGGTCGGCGAGGTGCTGGGCGTGATGCGGACCCTGGCCGACGAGGGCATGACGATGATGGTCGTGACGCACGAGATGGCGTTCGCCCGCGAGGTGGCCGACCGGGTGGTGTTCCTGGACGGTGGCGGGATCGTCGAGGAGGGACCGCCGGAGGACGTGCTGGTGCGTCCCGAGCACCCCCGCACCCGGGCCTTCCTGGCGCGGGTCATCCACCCGGGCGGCCTGGCCACCGTGCCGGACGCGCCCGTGGCCGAGGTGTGAGACCGTGGCCGCGCCCGGCAGGCCGGCGGTGCCGGACAGGCAGTGCCGGGCGGTGCCGGGCACTGCCGGCAGTGTGACCGGTCAGCGGCCGCGCAGCGTTCGGTAGCGGGAGACCAGGGCGGCCGTCGAGCCGTCCAGGCCGGGAACCTCGGCGCCTTCGGTCAGCGCGGGCTCGATCCGCTTGGCGAGCACCTTGCCGAGCTCGACGCCCCACTGGTCGAAGGAGTCGATGTTCCACAGGGCGCCCTGCACGAAGACCTTGTGCTCGTAGAGCGCGATCAGCTGGCCGAGCACCGAGGGGCTGAGCTCCGACGCCAGGATCGTGCTGGTGGGGCGGTTGCCGGGGAAGGTGCGGTGCGGCACCTGCTCGGCGGGTACGCCCTCCGCCGCGACCTCTTCCGCGGTCCGGCCGAAGGCGAGGGCCTGGCCCTGGGCGAACAGATTGGCCATCAGCAGATCGTGCTGCGCGGCGAGCTCATCGCTCAGCCCGGGGACCGGGCGGGCGAAGCCGATGAGGTCGGCGGGGACGACCTTGGTGCCCTGATGGAGGAGCTGGTAGTAGGCGTGCTGGCCGTTGGTCCCGGGGGTCCCCCAGACGACGGGGCCGGTCTGCCAGTCCACCGGACGGCCCTGCCGGTCCACCGATTTGCCGTTGGACTCCATGTCCAGCTGCTGGAGATAGGCGGTGAAGCGGGAGAGGTAGTGGCTGTAGGGCAGGACGGCGTGCGACTGGGCGCCGTGGAAGTTGCCGTACCAGATGCCGAGCAGGCCGAGCAGCAGCGGGGCGTTCTCCTCGGGCGGCGCGCAGCGGAAGTGCTCGTCCATGAGATGGAAGCCGGCCAGCATCTCGCGGAAGCGGTCGGGGCCGATGGCGATCATCAGCGAGAGGCCGATGGCCGAGTCGTAGGAGTAACGGCCGCCGACCCAGTCCCAGAACTCGAACATGTTCGTCGTGTCGATGCCGAACTTCTCGACCTCCGGGGCATTGGTCGACACCGCCACGAAGTGCTTGGCGACCGCGGCCTCGTCACCGCCCAGGCCCGCCAGCAGCCAGCTGCGGGCGGAGGTGGCGTTGCTGATGGTCTCGATGGTGGTGAAGGTCTTGGAGGAGATGACGAAGAGGGTCGTCGCCGGGTCCAGGCCCTGCAGTGCCTCGTGCAGATCCGCCCCGTCCACGTTGGACACGAAGCGGAACGCGAGCTCGCGGTCGGTGTACGGGCGCAGCGCCTCGTAGGCCATGGCCGGGCCCAGGTCGGAGCCGCCGATGCCGATGTTGACGACGGTGCGGATCCGCTCGCCGGTGTGGCCGGACCAGCTGCCGGAGCGGACGCGGTTCGCGAAGACGGACATCTTGCCGAGCACGGCGTGGACGGCGGGGACGACATTCTCGCCGTCCACCTCGACGACCGTGTCGTGCGGGGCGCGCAGAGCGGTGTGCAGCACCGCGCGGCCCTCGGTGTTATTGATCTTCTCGCCGCGGAACATCGCGTCCCGCAACTCCGTCACGCCGGTCGCCGCGGCCAGCTCGCGCAGCAGGGCGAGCGTCTCGTCCGTCACCAGGTGCTTGGAGTAGTCCAGATGGAGGTCACCCACCTGGAGGCAGTAGCGCCCGGCCCGGCCCGGGTCGCGGTCGAACAGCTCGCGCAGCCCCACCTCCGCCAGCCCGTCCCGGTGCTCGGCCAGCGCGGTCCACTCGGGCGTCCGGTCCAGCCCGGCACGGCCTTCTGCGTTCATCTCGGACATCGACCCACTTCTTCTCGTACCTGCCCCGCCGCTTCCCCAACCTAAGGGATCAGGCCCCGCCGCGAGGTGTCCGCCCGCCGTCCGGACCCTTAATGGCCGGTACGAGCGCCAGCACGCCGAGCATTATCAGCGCGGCGGCCAACAGGGCGGGCGTGTTGAGGCCCCAGGCGGCGGCCACGCCACCGAGCAGCGCGCCGAGCGGGGTCACCCCGATGGACAGCGTGCGGAACGCGGAGTTGACGCGGCCCAGCATTCCGGCCGGGCAGCGCTGCTGCATCATCGTCACGTGGGTGACGTTCCAGAGCATGGTGACGAAGCCGAGGAACGTCAGCGCGGCCATGGCCGCCGGCAGCTCGCGGACCGCGCCGAGCAGCACCAGGCAGCCGACCTGGAGCAGCCCGCCGTACAGCAGGCTGCGGGTCTGCCCGAGCCGGGCCGCCAGCCGCCCCGCCAGTAGCCCGCCCGCGACGCTCCCGGCGCCGTACGCGGTGACGACCGCGGCGTAGCCCGCCTCGCCCGCGTTCAGCCAGCCGGTCACATGCAGCACCAGGGTGGCGATGAGCGCGCCGATGCCGATGTTGCAGAAGACCTCCGACGCGCACAGCGCCCGCAGTATCCGGTCCCGCCACAGCACCCGGATGCCCTCGGCGATGTCCCGCCGCAGCGTGCTTCCCGGAGCCCGCGGCTCCTTGGCCGGCGGCTCGGCCCGCACTCCGGCCACCAGGACGGCCGCGAGGACGTACGTCGCCGCGTCCGCCGCGAACGGCACCGCCGCGCCGGCCACCAGCAGCACCGGGACCAGCGGGGCGCCGATGAACGTGCCGGCCATCTGCTGACCGGTCATCAGGCGGGCGTTGGCGCGCGACAGGGCTCCGGCCGGCACGACACACGGCAGCAGTGCCGTGGCCGCGTTGTCGAACAGCGTCTGCAGCGTCGTGAGCGCGAAGGCCAGGACCAGCATCAGCGCGATCGTGGCCTGCCCGAGGGCCACGGCCACGGCGAAGGCCGCCATCAGCACGCCCCGGGCGATGTCCACGGCCCACATGGCCCGGCGCTGGTCGACCCGGTCGGCCACGGCCCCCCCGAACAGCCCGAAGAGCAGCCACGGGAGGTAGCCGCAGGCCGTCACCAACGACACCAGCAGCGGCGAATCCGTCAGCGAGACAGCGAGCAGCGGAAGGGCCGCCCCGCGCAGCGAGTCCCCCAGCCGCGAGACCACGGCGGCTCCCCACAGCCGCCCGAAACCACCCCGCCAGGCGGGGGCGCCGGAGTCACCGGCGGCACCGGGGGCCGTCCCACTCTGCGTACTCTCCTGCGTCGTCACAGCTCAGGAACGTAGCGGGGGCGACTGACAACGGCATCGGGAAGGTGCCCCAGTTCGGGACTCAGAATCCGCCGGGGGCCGCCTCATCCGGGCCCCGGCCGGCGTCGGCGCGCCCGGCAGCAACGCGGCCCGGCCGCCAGGAGCCGTCCTGGCGACCGGGCCTCGGAGCGATCGAGGTGCCGCGCGAGCGGGAGACCGCTAGATCTCGCCGCGGAGCTTGGCGAGGGCCTCGGCGAGGATCGCCTCACCGTCGGCGTCGCTGCGCCGCTCGCGCACGTACGCGAGATGGGTCTTGTACGGCTCGGTGCGCGGTGGGGCCGGCGGGTCTTCCCGGTTCTGCCCTGCGGGGAAGCCGCAGCGCGGGCAGTCCCACGTGTCGGGGACCTGCGCGTCACTGGCGAAGCTCGGCTGCGTCTCGTGCCCGTTCGAGCACCAGAAGGAGATGCGGAGACGCGGCGCGGACTCGCCGCGCTCAGCCTCTCCCATCGGCCCCGCACCGACCCGGCTTCCACGGATCGCGTTGCCACTTGCCACGGTCGTAACTCCCTGCGTGATGGTGCTGCAAAGCATCGATGGGCAGCTCCGCTATCGGCTGCCCCAGTCTATGCAAGGCCCAAAGCGCGTCCAGTGACAGAAGAGACAATCCCCCCGGGGACGCAAGCCCATGATAGGCCGCAGAAACGACGATGTGTCAGCTGTCCAGCTTCATCATCACACCGAGCGCGACGATGCAGATCGTCCAGAACACACCGACCACGACGGTGATGCGGTCGAGGTTGCGCTCGGCGACCGACGATCCGCCGACGGAGGACTGCATGCCGCCACCGAACATGTCGGAAAGGCCGCCGCCCTTCCCCTTGTGCATCAGCACCAGCATCAACATCAGCAGGCTGAAGACGATGACGGCGATCGAGAACCCCATAACCACGACTGGACCAACTCTCTCGGACGGGACGGCTGTGTTCTGCGAAAGCTCGGGGGCCGGGCAGCGGCAGTACGCCGCACCGGCCCCCGACAGGGTACGCCGGAGTAGGGTATCCGGCCTACTTCTGGTTCCCCTTACTGGTCGCGGAACCGGACGATCTTCACGAACTCCTCCGCGTCCAGTGCGGCACCGCCGATCAGAGCGCCGTCCACATCGGGCTGCGCCATGATCGCGGCGACGTTGCCGGACTTCACCGAGCCGCCGTACTGGATGCGCACCTTTTCGGCCAGCTCCTGGCTGTACAGCTCGGCGAGCCGGCCGCGGATCGCGCCGCACACCTCCTGGGCGTCCTCGGGGGTGGCGACCTCGCCGGTGCCGATGGCCCACACCGGCTCGTAGGCGACCACGACCGACTCGGCCTGCTCGGCGGGGACGCCCGCGAGCGCGCCGTCGAGCTGGGCCAGGGTGTGCGTGACCTGGTTGCCCGCCTTGCGGACCTCCAGGCCCTCGCCGACGCAGAGGATCGGGGTGAGGCCGTGCTTGTACGCGGCCTTCACCTTGGCGTTGACGATCTCCTCGCCCTCGCCGTGGTACTGCCGGCGCTCGGAGTGCCCGATCGCGACGTAGCTGCACTTCAGCTTGGAGAGCATCGAGCCGGAGATCTCTCCGGTGTAGGCGCCGCCGTCGTGCGCCGAGATGTCCTGGGCGCCGTAGACGATCTTCAGCTTGTCGCCGTCGACCAGGGTCTGCACCGTACGGAGATCGGTGAACGGGGGCAGGACGGCGACCTCGACGGCGTCGTAGTCCTTGTCGGCCAGGGCGAAAGCGAGCTTCTGGAGGTGCGCGATGGCCTCGAGGTGGTTGAGGTTCATCTTCCAGTTGCCCGCCATGAGCGGGGTGCGGCCGTTGGCAGGAGCGGTCATACGGGGTCAGTCCTCCAGTGCTGCGAGGCCGGGGAGCGTCTTGCCCTCGAGGTATTCGAGGCTCGCGCCACCACCGGTCGAAATGTGGCCGAAAGCATTCTCGTCGAAGCCCAGCTGCCGCACGGCGGCGGCGGAGTCACCACCGCCGACGACGGTGAAGGCCGGGCTGTCGAGCAGCCCCTGGGCGACCGCGCGGGTGCCGTCCGCGTAGTCGGGGTGCTCGAAGACCCCCATCGGGCCGTTCCAGAAGACGGTGGCCGCGTCGGCGAGCTTCGAGGCGAAGAGCTTACGGGTCTCGGGGCCGATGTCCAGGCCCATCAGCCCGGCCGGGATCGCATCGGCGGCGGCGAGGGTCGGATCGGTCGGGGCCTTGCTCTTGAGGTCCGGGAAACCCGGACCGGCCAGCACGTCGACGGGGAGGACGAACTCCACGCCGAGCTCCTTCGCCCGCGCGAGATATTCCTGGACGGCGGGGACCTGGTCGGCCTGGAGCAGCGAGTTGCCGACCTCGTGGCCCTGGGCCTTGAGGAAGGTGTACACCATGCCGCCGCCGACCAGGATGCGGTCGGCCTTCCCCAGCAGGTGGTCGATGACGTCGAGCTTGTCGGAGACCTTCGCCCCGCCGAGCACCACGGCGTACGGCCGCTGGACGTTCGAGGTGAGCTTCCGGAGCACCTCGACCTCGGCGGCGATGAGGCCCCCGGCGGCGTGCGGGAGGCGGCCCGGGAGGTCGAAGACGGAGGCGTGCTTGCGGTGCACGGCGCCGAAGCCGTCGCCGACGTAGACGTCGGCGAGGGCGGCGAGCCGGTCGGCGAAGGCGCCGCGCTCGGCGTCGTCCTTGCTGGTCTCCCCGGCGTTGAAGCGCAGGTTCTCCAGGACGGCGACCCCGCCGTCGGCGAGGCCGGCCACGACCGACTGCGCGGAGGCGTCGACGGTGTCGGTCGCGAAGGCGACGTCCGTGCCGAGGAGTTCACCGATCCGCCGTGCGGCGGGCCGAAGCGAGAACTGCGGGTCCGGGACGCCCTTGGGGCGGCCCAGGTGGGACGCGACGATCACCTTGGCGCCGGCCTCGGCGAGCTTGGCGATGGTCGGCAGGACGGCCCGGATGCGGCCGTCGTCGGTGATGGTGGTGCCGTCGAGCGGCACGTTCAGGTCGGCGCGGACGAAGACCCGCTTCCCCGCGACCTGAAGGTCATCGATCGTCTTCATGAGGCTCCATGTCGTCGTCAGTCGCAGGACAGGGCTCGTACGGCGCGTCATCGCGCCGTACGAGCCCTGTCCTTACATCTCGGTGCGTCGAGCAGCGATCAGAGCTTGCCACCGACGAAGGCGGCAAGGTCCACCAGGCGGTTGGAGTAGCCCCACTCGTTGTCGTACCAGCCGACGACCTTGACCTGCTTGCCCTGAGCCATGGTGAGCAGCGAGTCGAAGGTGCAGGAGGCCGGCCAGTTCACGATGTCCGAGGAGACGATCGGGTCCTCGGTGTAGAGCAGGATGCCCGCCAGGGGGCCCTCCGCGGCGGCCTTCATCGCCGCGTTGACCTCCTCGACGGTGGTCTCGCGGCCGACGGTCGCGGTGAGGTCGGTGGCCGAGCCCGTGGGGATCGGGACCCGCAGCGCGAACCCGTCCAGCTTCCCCTTCAGGTGCGGCAGGACCAGCGAGATCGCCTTCGCCGCGCCGGTGGAGGTGGGCACGATGTTCAGCGCGGCGGCGCGGGCGCGACGCAGGTCCTTGTGCGGGCCGTCCTGCAGGTTCTGGTCTGCGGTGTAGGCGTGGATCGTGGTCATCAGGCCCTGCTTGATGCCCACCAGGTCGTCGAGCACCTTGGTCATCGGCGCCAGGCAGTTCGTGGTGCAGCTCGCGTTCGAGACGATGTCCTGGCTGCCGTCGTAGTCGCCGTCGTTGACGCCCTTGACGATGGTGATGTCCTCGTCGCTGGCCGGGGCCGAGATGACGACCTTCCGCGCGCCCGCGTCGAGGTGCTTGGTGGCGGCGGCGCGCTTGGTGAACAGCCCGGTGGACTCGACCACGACGTCGACGCCGAGGTCCTTCCAGGGCAGCTCGGCGGGGTCGCGCACGGCGAGGCCCTTGAAGCCCTTCCCGTCGACGGTGATCTCGTCGTCGGTGGAGGAGACGTCGTAGGGCAGGCGGCCCAGGATCGAGTCGTACTTGAGCAGGTGCGCCAGTGTGGCGTTGTCGGTGATGTCGTTCACCGCGACGATCTCGATGTCGCTGGTTCCCGCCTTGCGCTGGGCGTCCACCGCGCGCCAGAAGTTCCGCCCGATCCGTCCGAACCCGTTCACGCCTACCCGCACGGTCATGCGTACGCCTCCTGGAATGTCACTCGTCGTCGGTACAGAAGATCCGCGCCACACACTAGCCGCAGGGCTGCGGCCGGTCGTGTCCCTGCCGATGACGTCACGTGACCACGTCGTACACCTCGTCCGGGGGCACGGCGAGGAGCCGGTCGGCCATCTCGCGCTTGAGGACGGTGAGGTGGTCGTCCTGCGCGGCGGTCCGGTCCGGTCTGCGCGACAACGCGATGAACTCGTCGGTGACGAAGCCGTCGCGGATCTGCACCGTCACCGAGGCGTCGCGGTGGGCGAAACGGAACACGTAGCGCTCCAGCGTGGGACCCCGCTCCGGGCGGCCGAGTGCGGCGTCCACGACGAAGCGACCGTCGGTGACCGCGCGGGTGACCAGCTCGACCGCGTCGCGCGCCCCCGGGCCGGGGAACGCGGTGTCCAGGCGGACCTCCCGGCGCTCGGGCACGCCGCCGGGCACGAGTAGCGGCCAGGCCCGCCGCATGGCGGTGAAGCCGTGTGCGACGCCGCCGGGGAACGCCGGCCCGTGGTAGCGCATCAGGTCCGTCAGATCGAAGCGCAGCAGGGTGCCCCAGTCGAGCACTTCAAGCGTGCCGGTCACCGCAGGCTCCGGGCGGTGGCTGCGCCGAGCCAGGGCAGGAAGCCGTCGAGGAACCGCTCGGTGGCGGGCATGAAGTGACCGCCGAAGTGGCTCAGCGGGTCGAGCGTCGAGAGCACCAGGGTGCCCGGCGTACTGACGCGGTCGACGTAGAGCAGCGCCTCCCCGGACGGCAGGGCGACGAGCACCTCGGCGCCGTCGGGCGGGTCGAACACCCCGTGGTAGTGCCAGGTGCAGTCGCGCAGGCTCAGCTGCTCGAACAGGTCGTGCTCGGGCGAGGGGCTCCGCAGGCCCAGGTCGGCGCCGCGTTCGAGCCACCACCAGTAGTCGGTGGGGCGGTGTTCCCACCGGACCCCGGGCAGGAACTCGGGGGTGGGCTCGCCGCCCGAGAAGGAGACGACGGTGCCACCTGCGTCGAGCAGGTCCCGGATCCGGTCCGCGGCGGCGGTGAGCTGTCCGCGGTGGATCCGCTCGGGGATCACCAGCCCGTCGTAGCCGGTGAGGTCGGTGTCGGCGAGCTCGGGCAGGTACAGCAGGCCGCCGGTGAGGTGGCGGGCGTACTTCGGCAGGGTCAGGGCGCGCCGGTGCGGCGCC
>DOWQ01000727.1 GCA_003519485.1 Streptomyces sp.
CGAGCCAGGCCACAGCGGCGATGATCGCGACGGCCGCGACGACACCGGCGATCAGGCCGAAGCGCGGGCCCGCCGAGGCGCCGGGCGCGGGCTGCCGCTGCGGGCCGGCCTCGTCGACGAAGGCGCGGAACATCTGAGTGTTACCGGACGGGTCTTGGTTGCCCGCAGGGCCGTGGGGGTTGGTCGTCATGGGCGGACCTTAGCGGACCGGCCGACCGTCCCCAACCCCCGGGGCCTCACGACCGGCGCGGCGACCCGGGGCCCGGCCGTATGCCCGCTCGGCCCGCCGCCCTTCCGGCGCTCTTGACTCTCCCTGGGAGAGTTTTTTTCGGTTTCTTTACCCCGTACATCCGAAATCCATTTGCCTTCGGCAACCAACAGATCTTATCGTTGCTCTAAGCAACTTACTGTTCAGGAGGTTCCGTGGCCCAGCAGAGCCAGTACGAGGAGCTGGCCCGACATCTCAGCGGCATCGGCGTGGTGAAGCGGGACCTCTCCCGCATCCTGCCGCCCGACTGCCAGGCCGGCTCGACCGCGGTACTCGCACTGTTGAGGCACCACGGGGAGATGCGCATGAGCAGGCTCGCCGAGATCCTCGGCACCGACATCTCCGTGACGAGCAGGCACGTCGCCCACGCCGTCGGCCGCGGCTGGATCGACCGGCAGTCCGATCCGCTCGACGGACGGTCGCGGCTGCTGCGCCTGAGCGCGAGTGGCGAAGTGCTGTTGGGGGAGATCTCCGACCGGTACGCGCGTACGCTCGCCGACACCCTCCAGGACTGGTCCGAGGAAGACATCGGCCGGCTCAACGACCTGCTGCACCGGTTGCGTACCAGCTTCGGCGACTGCCGGTCGCGGAGCCGGCAGCCGTAGGACCTGACCACTCGTACACCCATGCGATGAAAAGGAACCGAATGGCCACCACCACACCAGCCGGTGTGCGGGGGGACACGGCGGCCGGCGCGCCCGCCGGGCCCGCCGCGCCCATGTCCCACCGGCAGATCATGGAGGCGCTGTCCGGGCTGATGCTCGGCATGTTCGTCGCGATCCTGTCGTCGACGATCGTCTCCAACGCGCTGCCGGAGATAATCTCCGACCTGGGCGGCGGCCAGAGCGCGTACACCTGGGTCGTGACGGCGTCGCTGCTCGCCATGACCGCGACCACCCCGCTGTGGGGCAAGCTCGCCGACCTGGTCAGCAAGAAGCTGCTGCTCCAGCTGTCGATCGTCATATTCGTGCTGGCCTCGGCCGGTGCGGGTCTCTCGCAGAACCCCGGCACGCTGATCGCCTTCCGCGCCGTGCAGGGCCTGGGCATGGGCGGGCTCACGGCCCTCGCGCAGATCGTGATGGCAGCGATGATCTCCCCGCGCGAGCGCGGCCGTTACAGCGGCTACCTCGGCGCGACCTTCGCGATCGCCACCGTCGGCGGCCCGCTGCTCGGCGGGGTCATCACCGACACCTCGTGGCTCGGCTGGCGCTGGTGCTTCTACGTGGGCGTGCCGTTCGCGGTCGTCGCGCTGATCGTGCTGCAGAAGACCCTCAAGCTGCCCGTGGTGAAGCGGAAGGTGAAGGTCGACTGGGCAGGCGCGTTCCTGGTGGCCGCCTCGGCCTCGCTGCTGCTGATCTGGGTCACCCTCGCCGGTGACAAGTACGACTGGTTCTCCTGGCAGAGCTACACGCTGGTCGGCGGCGCGCTGGCGCTCGGGCTGCTGTTCGTTCTCGTCGAGTCCAGGGCCGAGGAGCCGATCATCCCGCTGCGGCTGTTCCGCAACAGGACCATCACCCTCACCTCGCTCGCAAGCCTGTTCGTCGGTGTCGCGATGTTCGGCGCCACCATCTTCCTCAGCCAGTACTTCCAGCTTGCGCGCGGCCAGTCGCCGACGATGTCGGGCGTCATGACCATCCCGATGATCGCGGGGCTGTTCCTCTCCTCGACCGGCTCCGGCATCATCATCACCAGGTCCGGCCGCTGGAAGGGCTGGCTCGTGGCGGGCGCCACCCTGCTCACCGCGGGCCTCGGCCTGCTGGGCACGATGCGGCACGACACCGAGTACTGGCACGTCGCCGTCTTCATGGCGCTGGTCGGGCTGGGCGTCGGCATGATGATGCAGAACCTCGTGCTGGCCACCCAGAACCAGGTGGAGCCGGCGGATCTCGGCGCGGCCAGCTCCCTCGTCGCCTTCTTCCGCTCCCTGGGCGGCGCCATTGGCGTCGCGGTGCTCGGCGCGGTTCTCAGCCACCGCATCACCGACTACGTCCGGGAGGGCCTGGACGGGCTCGGCGCCGGAGCGGCCGGCGGCGGCCCCGGCCAGGACATCCCGGACCTGGCGGAGCTGCCCGCGCCGGTCCGCGCGGTCGTCGAAAGCTCCTACGGGCACGGCATCGCGGACATCTACCTCTACGCGGCTCCGGTCTGCCTGGTGGCGCTGCTGCTCGTCCTGTTCATCAGGGAGGTCCCGCTGAAGACGACCGGCGGCCTCGATGAGACACCGGGCACGGAGGAGGGCGGCGGTCCGGCGGACCGCTCCGCCGGAGACCTCCGGGCCGCGAGCCGCGCGGCCGCGA